>CBDVDY010000027.1:0-18022 GCA_965372875.1 uncultured Alphaproteobacteria bacterium
ATCTCGACCGCGGCGCCGGACCGGGACAAGGCCGGAAACGCGCTCGATCCAGGGCGTCCGTCACCAGTCTACCCGGAACGCCGGGGCGTGCCCGGGCCTCACAATTGTGGATTCGTTAATCGAAAATTGCTACCTACGCCAAAGGAATCGGTCGTATGGCGGGTCGGGCAGGCGTTTTGTCGGACTCCCGACCGGATAATGAAAGGCGAGGCATCGGCATGAAGCGTTCGGTTCCCAGACTGGGTATCGGGCTACCGGTCTATAACGGCGAGAGATATCTGGCTGAAGCCATCGAATCCATCCTCGCGCAGACCTTCGACGATTTCGAACTCATCATCTGCGACAACGCCTCGACCGATCGCACGGCCGAGATCTGCAAGGGCTTCGCGGCGCGGGACGCCCGGGTACACTATCATCGCAATCAGACGAACTTGGGCGCCGCGCCCAACTACAACCGGACCTTCGAGCTCTCATCCTCCGAATATTTCAGGTGGGCCGCGCATGACGACGTGCTGGCCCCAACCCTCCTGGAGAAGTGCATCGCCGCGCTCGACGCCGATCCGGGCGCTGTCCTCTGCCAGTCGCTGGTCGAGCTGATCGACACCGAAAGCGAAGTGAGAGGCACCTACGACAGCGCACTCCGGGGCACGGTTTCGGACCGCGCCTCGGACCGGTTCGCCGCCGTCGCCCTGCGCGTTCACATGTGCACCGAATTCTTCGGCGTTATCCGCCGTAGCGCCCTTGAAGGGTCGCCGCTGCATGGCACCTATCCGGGGACGGATCAGGTACTGCTCGCCGTCCTCGCGCTACGCGGCCGGTTCATCCAGATCCGCGAGCCCCTGTTCAGGAACCGCGCCCACCCGGAACGCTACAGCGCCGGCGTGGCGATCCACGAGCGCGCCGCCTGGCATGACAGCAGCAAGGCGGGGAAGATCGAATACGGGTTGTGGCGGCAGTACACGGAATATGTCCGCCAAGTGCGCCTCCATCCCCTGAGCCCGGGGGATCGCTGGCGCTGCTATGGGCACCTCGCGCGGTGGTGGTTCGTCAACTGGAACGCCGCGCGCATGCTGATCGACATCCTGGCCAGCCACAATCCGAAGATCCTGATCCTGGCCTCCCGGGCCAAGCGCCGTTTCATCGGACGCAAGGATCTGGGTTTCGACTGGGACCACTGGCACCGCGACGCAGGCGACTGACGCGATTGGCCGCGCTCAAATGTTGTTGTCGAGACGCTAGCCGGCCGATCGGTGCTCGGACGCCAACCTTTCGTAGGTGTCCAACCATTGCCTGGTAACCCGGTCCCAATCGAAATGCTCTCGCGCCCGTTGCTGTCCGGCGCGCCCCATCTTAAGCCGCAGGCGATCGTCGCCGGCCAATCGCTCCATTGCTTCGGTCAAGCCCTCTACATCGCCCGGCTCCACCAGCAGACCCGTCCTGCCGTCCTCGACAAGTTCGGGGAACGCGCCGCCGCGCGTAGCGATGACGGGTAGGCCCGCCGCCATCGCCTCGATCACGGGAAGCCCGAACGGCTCATGCCAAACAGAAGGAAAAACGAGTATCCCGGCGTTCTGATAGTGGTCGGCGGTCCGATTATGTGACTTCTCGCCGGCAAAGGTCACGGAGTTCGCCGTGTCCGGCGACAGCAGGCTTCGAAGATATGGCTGGTAGCTGTCCGGTTGGTAATAGAATCGCCGGAGATCCGCGAACAGCGGGTCATCGTGCAACGGATCAACGAATTCGATCGGAGCCACACTATTCGGACCGACGAGTTCGAGTTTCGCGTCCGACCCGTTCGCGTGCATTCGGTTGTACGCCCGCAGCAACACATGCACGCCCTTTTCCGGCGATAGACGACCGACGAAAAGAAACCGTCCGGAGCGCTCGCCGGAGTTGGCGCCGGCCGTCGCGGCACCGGCGAACCGACCCAATTCGGTGCCGTTCCAAATCGTGACGCAGCGATCCGCAATTTCCGGAAACCGCGCGCGCACCGCTTGGGTTTCGAACTCGCTGCACCCGACAATGAGGTCGCAGCACCGGAGACGCTTGCGGGTGATCTCCTTGGCGCGCTGCAGCTGCGAATGATCGTGTATGTGCAGGACGATCTTGGAGTCGGGATTGAAGGTCCGAACAATGGGGGCGAATTGATCACAGATATAGATGTGGACCAGATCGCAACGGCGCCGTCTTATGTCGAGCGCGGCCTGAATTGCGTAGCCGAGGAAAAAGGCGCTCGAAGCAGCGACCGGGCGCTGCAAATCGCCCAAGCCCAGCCTTTCGCGAAATTGCCACATGATCGACAGCAGCTTCGCGGCGAAGCGGTCCAAGCGTACAAAGAGACGCCGGTACAAAATCCCATCGTGAACCACCGATCGCTTCTGGAAAAGCTTTCCTCGTAAATAAACAACCACGTCGAACGACTTGGGCAGGCGGCTGGTGAGGCCGTGTCCGACGATGTCCATTGCGTAGGACAGGTCGCGCGGCGGGATTTGAATCCTCCAATGCGGATAGAGGTAGGCGATTTTCATGTCTGGATCTTTCCTACCGGCGCCGCGGTCGGCGGCTGGACCGATGCTCGGCCGCGCTCACGCGTCTATATCGAGATGCTCGCAGGTCTCCGCTTCAACCGTGTAAAGACGCGGCGCCAGTCCGAGCTGCTTCAACGTTCCGGCGACCTCTTCCCGATAGATGGGGTTCATGACCAGCACGGAGTCGGGGCGCTGCTCCTTGAGTGCCGCCGGCGGAACAACTTCCTGCCCGGCGCCGGCAAGGTAGGTGCCAGCCTTCCGAGGGTTGATATCGACCGCGCAGGCGACCTCGTCGGTAACGTCGAGGCTGGTGAGGAAGGCCACCGCCTTCGATCCTCCGCCCCACAGGACTACCCTTTCGCCCCGGTCGCGGGCGCGCGACAGCCAGTTCCGCCAGCGCCCGCGGTCGACGCCCACCCGCGTTCGGAACCGGCGCACGTCGGCGGCCAGCTCCTTCGGGGATTCCTCGGCGGCGTGGGGAGGACCGGCCTCCGCGCCCGGCCGCGCCTCGATCATCAGGTACTGGTCGTCGTAATCGCTCCAGATGTCGTCGACCCGGAAATCGGCGGCCCGGAACAGGCGGGCCAGCGAGCCCGCGCTGAAGTAGGAGCAGTGCTCGTAATAGATGTCCCAGAACGCGCGCTCGCGCAGGATCCGCCGCATCTCGGGTATCTGGAAGAATACCGTCAGGTCGCGCCGTTCGCCGAGCGCCCGGCGCACGGTCCGAAGAAACCCGCCGACGTCGTGGATGTGCTCGAGTGTCATCTTGCAGCAGACGAAGTCCGCGTCGTGGCCGGCATGGGCCGTCGAGTAATAATCCGGCACGACCTCATAATTGCGGTTCTCGTTCCCGCCCGCATAGGCCGGATCGAAGCCGATGCCGCTGTTCCCCCCCGCTTCGCAAAGCAGCGCCAGAAAATCGCCCTGTCCGCAGCCGATCTCGATCAGCTTCTTGCCGCGCAGCCCGTAGCGCGCGACGAGATCGTTGGCAAGGCGCTCGTGGAACCGGTTGAAGGTCGGAGAGAAGGCCTGGGTCGATTCGTAATCGACCGCGTAATCGAGGCGCGTGGGATCGAACGCGCGGTTCCAGATGAGACCGCAACGCCCACAATGATCGAGCCGGATGTCGCCGCGATCGCACGACAGCGCCGCCTCCCGTCTCCGCAGGATCTGTACGTCGTGCACGGGCACGCCGATTAATTCGTAGACGAGTTCGCTTCCGCCCGCGCCGCAACCCGGGCACGGCGCGGAGGAAGCCGTCTCGGGCCGAATGTCAGCCGCTTCGGAAAGCGTATGGGTTGCATCCGCCATGCACTCGCTCCTACATGATCTGCGGACGCGGGATGGGGATGATGAACTTGCCGCCGGCCGCACGGTATTCCCGCTGCTGTTCGAGAATCTCGTCGGCGAAATTCCATGGCAACAGCAATACATAATCGGGTTGATCCTCGAGCAGGCTTTCGGTCGGCCGGATCTTGAGATGGTTGCCGGGCATGTACCGCCCCTGCTTGAAGGTATTGCGGTCGACCACGTAGTCGAGAAGGTCGGCGCCAATGTCGCAGAATCCCAAAAGTGTCGTACCCTTGGCGGCGGCGCCGTAGGCGGCGATCTGCTTGCCCTCGGCCTTGAGGCGGCTCAATAGCGCGACGAGTTCCTCGCGCACCGTCGCGACGCGATCCCCGAAACTGAGATAAGCGTCGATGCGATCGAGGCCCTTTTCGCGCTCCTCGGCCAGAAGCTCCGCCACCGCGGCGCTCGGCGCGTTCTCCTTGCCGACATAGAAGCGCAACGACCCGCCGTGGATCGGCAGCCGCCTGACGTCGTTGACGAAAAGTCCGTGCCGCTGGAACAGGCGGTCGGCCGCGGTCAGCGAGAAGTAGCACAGGTGCTGATGGTAGATCGTGTCGAACTCGCACTTTTCGATGAGGTCGGCGATGTAGGGCACCTCGATCACGGCCACGCCTTCCGGCTTCAGAATCCTTCGGATTCCTTCGACCAGGCCGTTCAGGTCGGCGACGTGGGCCAGCACGTTGTTGGCGATGACCACGTCGGCGAACCGTCCTCCACCCGCCAGTTCGGATCCGAGCTCGCGGCCGAAGAATTCGATCAGCGTCGGGATACCTTCGGCGATCGCGGCCTCGGCGGCGGGCCGGGCCGGGTCGACGCCGAGGACCGGAATACCATGCCGGGCGAAATTGCGCAGCATGTAACCGTCGTTGCTGGCGATTTCGATGACCAGGCTGTCGCGGCCGAGGTCTCGGTCACGGACCAGTTCCTCCGCGTTGCGTCGGGAATGTTCGAGAAGGGTGCTCGAAACGGACGAGAAATACGGGTAGTCCCGGTCGAAGAGAATTTCCGGCGGGACGGTCTCGGTGATCTGCACCAGCGAGCACTGGTGGCAGAAAACGAGCTCGAGCGGCGCCACAATCTCGTCGTTCGCGCCGTTGGCCTGGGTGACCAGCCGGTCGGCAAGCGGCGTAACGCCGAGTGACAGCACGGGGCCCAACTCGTCCGCCCCGCAGGAGCGGCACACGGTTTCGGTCCAGGGATTGTCTTCACCGTTCGCGGCATCGGCGACCACGGCGTTCTCCGCATCCCGCCGGTCGGTCCGGCGCAGGTCGTCGCCAAGCCGGCCCTCGCGCATCAGCATCCGGATATGATCGACCCGGTTGTAGCGCGCGCCTTCGAAATCTTCCGTGGCCAGCCCCAGGGCGCTAATCGTCTGGTAGGTCTCGTCGGCGCCCCGACGCGTGGTCCATTGCGGGCGAAACGCCGGCATCGTCCGGCTGATCTTCTCGAAGCTCACGCGATAGCACCGGCGATCGGGCCCGGCATCGTCGGCAAAGGTCGTCGTCGCGCCGGGGATAGCCTCCTCCACGATCGCGGCGAGGTCCTTGATCGTGTAATTCTCCGACGTGGCACCGACGTTGAAAGCCTGGTTGTGGACGGCACTCTTCGGCGCCTCGACGGCCGCCACGAAGGCCCGGCCGATGTCCTCGACATGAACCAAGGGACGCCAGGCGCTGCCGTCGCTCTTGAGGAACACTTTCTGGGTCGCCGCGGCCCAGGCGACCAGATTGTTCAGCACCAGATCGAAGCGGATCATCGGCGAAACGCCGTAGGCCGTGCCCGGGCGCAGGTAGACGGGGCTGAACGATTCGTCGGCGAGCTCGGCCAGCTTCTGCTCCGACATCATCTTCGACCGGGCGTACGGCGTCACCGGGTTATAGGGATCCTCCTCGGTGATCATGTGATCGTCCGAGGCGCCGTAGACGCTGCAGCTCGAGGCGTAAACGAAGCGCGCGACCCCCGCTTGCTTCGCCAGCTCCGCCAGGTGGACCGTGCCGTAATAATTGATGTCGTAGGTGATCGACGGGTTGATTTCGCCCAGCGGATCGTTCGACAGACCCGCGAGATGAACGATCGCGTCGACGCCTTCAAGATCGGAAAGCTCGGCGTCGCGAATGTCCTTGTCCACTGCAGGCACCTTCTCGAATTCGGAGATGGCGCAGTCGCGGTAGAGGCCGCTGTCGAACCCGATGACGTCGTGGCCTTTGGCCTGGAGCAGCCGCACCAGCGTGGTGCCGATAAATCCGAGATGCCCGGTAACCATTACCCGCATGAAACTACCTCCATGATTTCCACGGCGCCGAAGCGTCCGCCCAAAGGGATTCGAGAATATTTCTGTCCGCTACCGTATCCATGCACTGCCAAAATGACCGATGGCGGTAGGCCATCAGTTGCCCGTCGCGCGCCAGGCGCGTCAGACAGTCGTAATTCCATTCGGTTTCATCGCCCTCGATATAGTCGAGGACCCCGGGCTCCAGGACGAAATACCCGGCGTTGATCCACTCGTTCTCGCCGACCGTTTTTTCGGAGAACTCGCGCACCCTGTCGCCGTCGAGATCGAGGCGGCCGAAGCGGGCCGGCGGATGGGTCGCCACCAGAGTTGCGAGGCGACCGTGCGCGCGGTGAAAGGCGACAAGCGCCCGGAAGTCGAGGTCGATGAGCCCGTCGCACCAGGCCATCGCGAAGGTCTCGTTGCCAAGGAATTCCGCCAGCCGTTTGAGGCGACCGCCGTTCTCGGTCTCGTCCCCCGTGTCGACCAGTTGCGCCGACCAGCCGCGCGGATCCTTTGCGCAGGCAAGGTCTCCGTTGGCGAGCGGGTCCCGAGCAGCCAGGGCCCCGTTCGCGAAACTCGCGCGTATCGAGTCGCCCCTGTAGCCCAGCGCGACCACGAAATCGGAGAAGCCGTGCTGGTGGAACGACATCATCACGTGCCACAGGATCGGCCGACCACCAACGGTGACGAGCGCCTTCGGCTTGTCCCTGGTCTCTTCCGATAGCCGGGATCCAATTCCGCCGGCAATGAGAGCAACCTTCACCGCGAACCTCCTACCCTGCAGCGATCGCCGCGTTAGGTCGCGGTCTTTGCAGCACAGCCAGATAATAATATGAATCGGAGGTTAAATGAAACGACAAAATTTGAAAAAATTAATAGTAAATGAATAATATTAACTCGCGAATCGTCCAATAAAAAGAAAGAGGTACGGGAATTTCTGCCTATGGGGACTGGGAGGATAGAGGCGTAAATTTGACACAATACACCGGCATTGTCAGATTTACTGGGTATGAGCTGTCTGACCAGAAGCGGTCAAGATTCTCACGCGGCGAGTTACGCCATTCGGCGAGCACGGCGGCGCGGCCCTGCGATCCCGGCGCTTCGTGGCGAAAACCTCGAGTACCTCGCCTTCGTGATCAACGGCCCGCCACGGGTAGTGCGTCTCGCCGTTGATCCTGACGAACACCTCGTCCAGGTGCCAGCGTCAGTACGAAACCCGCCCCGCCGACTCAAAACAGTTTACTCCGACACTGCCCTGAAAGGTAATAAGGACTTAGCTTTCTTTAGCTAAGTCCTTGATTTGGTATAAATGGTGGAGCCGGACGGGATCGAACCGACGACCTCTACAATGCCATTGTAGCGCTCTCCCAACTGAGCTACGGCCCCACGGGATCGGGCCGCCCGCGGCACATGCGGGCCGGCGATCCGAATTCATTTAATTAGCCATCCCACGCGCCCGCGCAAGGGAAAAATGCCGGCCTCCGGATCGGGCGCCGGCGGCGTCAGCGCTCCTCGGTCTTCTCGGGCGCCACGACGTTGACGATGACTTCGGCCATGTCGTCATCGTCCTCTCCCAGCTCCGAGGCGTCCTCGATAATGGATTCGTCCTCCTTGTCGCTCTCGATGTCTTCGCCATCGGCCTCGACGGCATCCGCGCCTTCGGCAGGTCCGGACTTGTCGGCGGCCTCCCCGGCGGCGGCGTCCTTGGCCGGAGATTCGTCGGGTACCGGCTTTTCGGGCTTGGCCGGCGACGGTTCGGGTTCGCGCCGGCGGCGAGGGCCGAGAAAATCGTCGGCGCTGAACTCGCTCTCGCAGCTCGGGCAGACGATGGGCGTGCGGGCCAGGTCATAAAACCGAACGCCACAACTGGGACAATTACGCTTCTCGCCTCTTTGCGAATCGCTCACCAATCTCCTCCGAAATCGAATGCGCGCGCGAGTCGGATTTAGCCGCGCCCAATTGCGATTTTCCGGCGTTCCTGTCAATAGAAATTTCGCCGCATCGACGCCGGCGCCGGCCCGGGCTATCGCCTCCGGCGAGAGATGTGATAGGGAAGACCGAACCGGCGCGGCTGGCCAATCGGCCGGGCGGGCCGGATCGGCGGTTTCAATCGAGGATAATTTGCGACCCCTTGTCTCCAAGCGCGTCGGCGCGCTGTCGGGCCGGGCCCACGTTCCCGGCGACAAATCGATCTCGCATCGGGCACTGATGCTGGGCGCCCTGTCGGTGGGCCAGACCACGATTCGCGGCCTCTTGGAGGGCGAGGACGTGCTGGCCACGGCGCGGGCTCTCGGCGCGCTTGGCGCGGATATCGTCGCTGGCGAGGACGGCGTTTGGCGCGTCGTGGGGTGCGGAGTCGGCGGACTCGCGGAGCCCGAAACGGTTCTCGATTTCGCTAACTCGGGCACCGGCGCGCGGCTCGTCATGGGGATTCTTGCCAGTCACCCGATGACGGCCCTCATCACCGGTGATGCCTCGCTGCGCGCCCGGCCGATGGCGCGGGTGATCGAGCCGCTTTCGCGCATGGGCGCCCGATTCGAGTCACGCGACGGCGGCCGGCTGCCGCTTGCGCTGACCGGCACGGCGGAGCCGACGCCGATCGAATACACGCTCGAGGTCGCCTCGGCCCAGGTCAAATCCGCGATTTTGTTGGCCGCGCTCAACACGCCGGGGAAAAGCACCGTCGTCGAGCCGAACGCCACGCGCGATCACACCGAACGGATGCTCCGCCACTTCGGCGCCGATATCGAGTGCCGCGACAGCGAACAGGGCGGGTGCGAAATCGCGCTGCTTGGCTGCCCCGAACTCACGGCCCGCGAAATCGAAGTTCCGGGCGATCCCTCCTCGGCGGCGTTCCCCATCGTGGCCGCGCTGATCGCGCCGGACTCGAACGTGACATTCAGCAACGTCGGCGTGAACCCGTTACGCATGGGCCTTTATCGCACGCTCGAGGAAATGGGCGCGGATATATCCTTCGGCGCGACGCGGCAGGTGAGCGGCGAGCCCGTGGCCGACATCACCGTGCGCGCCGGGCATCTCGAAGGCGTCGACGTGCCGGCCGGGCGCGCGCCCTCGATGATCGATGAGTATCCCATCCTCGCGATCGCCGCCGCGGCGGCCAAGGGCCGAACCGTGCTCAACGGGCTCGGCGAATTGCGCGTCAAGGAAAGCGACCGGCTCGGCGCCATCGCCGACGGGCTCGCCCGTTGCGGCGTCGAGGTCGAGGCAGGCGAGGACTCCCTGGCGATAAGCGGCGCCGGGGGCCCGCCGAAGGGCCCCAGCGATCCCGGTCGCGTGGTCGAAACCCGGCGCGATCATCGCATCGCCATGGCTTTTCTCGCCCTTGGCGCGGCCTCGGAACGGCCCGTCGCGATTGACGACGGCGCCATGATCGAAACCAGCTTTCCCGGCTTCGCCGCGCTCATGAACGGCCTTGGCGCCGATATCGGACCGGCGGACGGCGCCGCCGGTTCGCCATCCGGATCGCCGGCCGCATGATTGCCAGGTCCATGACCATCGCCATCGACGGGCCGTCCGCCGCGGGCAAGGGCACGCTGGCAAGGCGCATAGCCGCGCATTTCGGACTCGCCTACCTGGATTCCGGGCTGCTGTACCGGGCCGTCGGCCTTCGCGTGCTGCGCCAGGGCGGCGACCCGGCGGATCCCGACATTGCCACCGCCGCCGCCCAGGGCGTCGCGGCGGCCGACCTCGACGATCCGGAACTGCGCGGTGACGCCACCGCCGCGGCCGCCTCGAAGGCAGCCGCGATACCGTCCGTGCGGGCGGCGCTCCTGGACTTCCAGCGGGATTTCGCGGCGCATCCGCCCGGCGGCGCCAAGGGGGCCGTACTCGACGGGCGCGACATCGGCACCGTCGTCTGCCCGGATGCCCAGCACAAATTGTTCGTGCACGCGAGCCCGGAAGAACGTGCTGGCCGGCGCCTAAAAGAGTTGCGGGAAAGCGGCGTGGAGACTATACATAGCCGCGTTTTACGGGAGATGCGGGACCGCGATGCCCGGGATCGGGATCGGGCGGTCGCGCCGCTGGTTCCGGCGGAGGATGCGGTCGTGCTCGACACGACCGGGCTGGATCCGGACGCGGTTTTTGCCGCGGCCCTTGAAATCATCGTATCGCGGAACCCAAATAACGGCGGGTAAGCCGTTTTACGCCGCGTTGCGATGTAGGAGGAGGCTTCGTGCCGCCCGGCGGCGCGGCGTTTTCGTGATCGAATCTTAATGCAAGACCGCCGGACTCAACCGGACGGCCGGACAAATGGAATGCAAGGAAAGGGACGAACGGGTTCATGGCTAAAGCGATCGTAATACCAGACGAGGGCGGCGTGCCGCCGATCGAGGATTTTGCGGCAATGTTGGACGAATCCCTGGGGGACACCAAGGGGTTCGAACGCCGGGTCGTCACCGGCAACGTCATCGCCATCGAAAACGACGTCGCGTTGATCGACGTGGGACTGAAGGCCGAGGGACGCGTTCCAATAAGGGAATTCGCGTCCCCGGGCGAGGCCGCCGAGATAAAGGTGGGCGATACGGTCGAAGTCTATGTGGAGCGCATGGAGAGCGCCGATGGCGAGGCGGTGCTAAGCCGCGAGAAGGCCCGCCGCGAGGAAGCCTGGAACCAGTTGGAGCAAGCGTTCAAGGAAAGCCAGCGCGTCACCGGCATGATTTTTGGCCGGGTCAAGGGCGGCTTCACCGTCGACCTTTCGGGGGCGGTGGCGTTCCTGCCCGGCAGTCAGGTGGACATTCGCCCGGTCCGCGACGTGGGGCCGCTGATGAATTCGCCGCAGCCGTTCCAAATTCTAAAAATGGATCGCCAACGCGGCAACATCGTGGTTTCGCGCCGGGCGGTGCTCGAGGAGACCCGCGCCGAGGCGCGATCGGAGTTGATCGCCAACCTCAAGGAGGGCCAAGTCCTCCAGGGCGTGGTCAAGAATATCACCGATTACGGCGCCTTCATCGACCTCGGCGGCATCGACGGCCTGTTGCACGTCACCGACATCGCCTGGAAGCGCATAAATCATCCGTCCGAAGCCTTGCAGATCGGTCAGACCGTCGACGTCCAGGTCATCCGGTTCAATCCCGAGACACAACGCATCTCGCTCGGCATGAAACAGCTCGAGGAGGACCCGTGGGAAGGCGTGGCCGCGAAATATCCCACCGATACCCTGCTCAAGGGACGGGTCACCAACATCACCGACTACGGCGCGTTCGTAGAGCTCGAGGCCGGCATCGAGGGGCTGATCCACGTGTCCGAAATGTCGTGGACAAAAAAGAACGTCCACCCCGGAAAAATCGTTTCGACCAGCCAGGAAGTGGAGGTCATGGTTCTCAACGTCGACGCCCAGCGTCGGCGCATCAGCCTTGGCCTCAAGCAAACCCAGGAAAACCCGTGGCACGGCTTCGCCGATAAGTACCCGGCGGGCATCGAGCTGGAGGGCGACGTCAAGAACATCACCGAGTTCGGGTTGTTTGTCGGCCTGCCCGGCGGCATCGACGGCATGGTTCATCTGTCGGACCTCGATTGGGAGCGCCCGGGCGAGGTGGCGATCGGCGACTACAACAAGGGCGACAGCGTCAAGGTCAAGGTGCTCGATATCGACATCGAGAAGGAACGCGTCAGCCTCGGCATCAAGCAGCTGGCGGCGGACCCCTTCCGCAAGGCCGAATCGATCAAGCGCGGCAGCATCGTCACATGTACCGTAACCGCGATCACCACCGGCGGCATTGAAGTCGCGGTCGCCGACGGCGCCAAGGGGTTCATCCGCAAGACCGATTTGTCGCGCGAGCGCAGCGAGCAACGGCCCGACCGCTTCGCCGTGGGCGAGAAGGTCGACGCCAAGGTAACCTCGGTGGACAAGAAGAGCCGCAAGATCAACCTGTCCATCAAGGGGCGCGAGATCGAGGAAGACAAGAAGGCGATGGCCCAATACGGCTCGTCCGACAGTGGCGCGAGCCTGGGCGATATCCTGGGAGCCGCGCTGAACAAGGCGACCATCGATAAGGCCGGCAAGGGCGACGGCGAGGAACCGCCGGCCGAGGTGTCCGCGCCGAAACCGGAGCCAGAGACCGCACCGGAGACCGCACCGGAGACCGATAAGGCGGAAGCCGCCGGCGCGTCCGAGAAGGAGGCCGGCAAAACCAAGGCAAAGGCGACCAAGAAGGCGGCGCCCAAGAAGGCCAAGGCCGCGAAGGAAAAGGACGACAAGAAAGCCAAGGACGAAAAGCCCAAGGCGGCGAAGAAAACCGCCAAGGCGCCCGCCAAGAAAACCACCAAGAAGGTGGCGAAGAAAGACGACAAGGACTCCGCCAAGGCCAAGGCCTAGGACGGCGACGGCGCCTGAGGCCGCCCGCCGCCTGGCCGGCCGGCGGGCGGGATGAAGGCCAGCTTCGAAGGAGGATGATTTCTCGTGCCGCTCGAACCGGACGCGATTGTCGATCGCCGGCGCATGAAGCGCGGATTGCTGGTTTGGCGAACGCTGGCGGTGGTCCTGGCGGCCACGCTTGTCGTGGTTCTCGTAGGACGCTTTGGCCATCGCGGCGACTACGTGGCCCGCATCTCGGTCTCCGGCGTGATCGCGCAAAATCTCGAACGCGATCAAATCCTCCGCGACATCGCCGCCGATTCCCGCGCCAAGGCGCTGATCGTCCGTATCAACAGCCCCGGCGGAACCGTGGTCGGTGGCGAGTCCCTGTATCACGATCTGCGGGCGGTCGCGAAGGTCAAGCCGGTGGTCGCGGTGATGGATACGCTCGGCACCTCGGCCGCCTACATGACCGCGCTCGGCGCCGACCGCATTTTCGCCCGCCAGGGGACGATCACGGGTTCGATCGGCGTAATTCTACAAGCCACTGAATTTTCAGGATTTTTAAGCAAAATCGGCGTGTCGACCGAAACCATCAAGAGCGGTCCGCTGAAGGCGGTTCCTTCCCCGTTCGAGCCGCTCTCGCCCGCCGGCCGCGAGGCGACCCGGGCGGTGGTCATGGATATTTTCGACATGTTCGTCGATTTGGTGGCCGAACGCCGCGACATGGCGCGCGACGATGCGCTGGGTTTGGCCGACGGCCGCGTTTTTACCGGACGCCAGGCCGTTGCCGCGAAACTCGTCGACGCGCTGGGCGGCGAAGCCGACGCACGATCCTGGCTCTCCAGCGAGCGCGGCATTGGCAAGAGTTTGCCGACCCGCGACGTGGAGCCCGATTTCGGCTTTTCGCCATGGCGCGCGGCTATTTCGACCCTATCCCAAAAAACGGTTTTTTCTGAAACACTTACCCTTGACGGTCTGGTTTCGCTCTGGCACCCTGAATTGCATTGAACGCGCCGCGCTGGCAACCATGGTTGTTTCCGTTTTTGGTAAGCGCGTTTAAATCAGCCGAACGCCACGACGCCGTGCGCGCGGTACGCTCAGGGGACAAAAACAAAGTAATCCGGGAGCCATGACCAAATCGGAACTCATCCAAATTCTAGCGGACCGGAATCCGCATTTGTACCAGCGCGATGTCGAGCGGATCGTCTCGACCATCTTCGACGAGATTTCGGCCGCCCTGGAACGCGGCGATCGTGTTGAGTTGCGCGGCTTCGGCGCGTTCTCGGTAAAACGGCGCGAGCCCCGGATCGGACGAAATCCCCGCACCGGAGAGGCGGTCCAGGTCGCGGAAAAGTACGTGCCCTATTTCAAGACCGGCAAGGAGCTGCGCGAGCGGTTGAATGGCAAGACGTAGCTGCGGGACCGACCGTGGCGGCGCCATCGACGGCCGCGCGCCAGAGCGCGTGATTACCGATCCAATGCAGCCACTCCTCGGCCCGCCGCTTGTTGGCGGTACGCCGCCGTGAGGTTGTTGGGCTGGATTTTCGGCGGCGTGATCGCCGTGCTCTTTGTCGCATTCGCGATTCAAAATCACGATTCGATGGTCGATATTTGGCCTCTCTCAAGATCAGTGCCGGGGTACCTTGTGATCTTGGTGTCCGTCGCGGTCGGTTACATAATCGGTACATTCTTCATGTGGGTCTCGCAGGGCAAATGGCGGCGCCTGGCCCGCAAGCGAAAGCGCCAGCTCGCGACCCTGGACGCCGAACTCGCCGCCCTCGGAGCGCCTGCCGGGAGCGGCGGCGAGACCCTTCCCGCCGTGACGCCGCCGCCCCCCGGCGAACCGCTGCCGCCCGGCGCGGGATCCTGAGCGGGAAGCGCGCGATGCGCATTTTCGATGCCGATAAAACCCACGCGCTGCTCGATTACCCGGAGCTTGTCGAGGCACTGAGGGACATGTTCCGCGCGGGCTGCGAGCTGCCGGTCCGCCATCACCACACGATTGCCACGGGCGATGGACCGGACGCGACGCTCCTTCTGATGCCGGCCTGGCGGACCGGCCAGCATGTGGGCGTCAAGGTGGTAACCGTGTTTCCGGGAAACAACGCCAAGGATTTACCGGCGGTGATGGGGAACTATTTCCTGCTCGACGGCACCACCGGCGCGCCCTTGGCGCTGATCGACGGCCAGGCGCTTACCGCGCGCCGCACGGGTGCCGCCTCGGCGCTCGCCGCGGACTATCTCGCGCGCAAGGACGCCTCCAGGCTGCTCATGGTAGGGACCGGCGCGCTGGCGCCGCACCTGGTTCGCGCCCACGCCGCGGTGCGGCCGATCCGCGAGGTCGCCATCTGGGGCCGCACGCCGGAAAAGGCGCGGCGGCTCGCGGCCGAACTCGACGGGCCGGGGCTGGCCGTCCGCCACGCGTCCGACCTCGAGGCGGCGGTGGGCGAGGCGGACATCGTCTCCTGCGCGACCATGACGCGCGAGCCGCTGATACGCGGCGCCTGGCTGCGCCCTGGCCAGCATCTCGATTTGGTCGGCGGCTTCACCCCCGACATGCGCGAGGCCGACGACGAGGCCGTGCGCCGGGCGCGCGTTTACGTCGACACGCGCGACGGCGCGCTCAAGGAAGCGGGCGATCTGGTCCAGCCGATCGCCGGTGGCGTGATCGCGGCGGAGGACGTCGCCGGCGACCTGTTCGACCTTACCCGTGGTGAAATCCCGGGGCGCGGCGCGGAGGACGAGATCACCTTCTTCAAGTCGGTGGGCACGGCGCTCGAGGATCTCGCGGCGGCGCGGCTGGCGATCGAAAAGGGCTCCAACGGGCAGGGAGCGATCGCGAAATGAACGAATCCCACGACGCAATCATCATCGGCGCCGGCATCATCGGCGCCGCCATCGGCTACGAACTCGCCAAGGAAGGACGGCGTTCCCTCAATATCGACCGGCTGCCGGCCGCCGGCTATGGCCCGACCGCCAATTCCTGCGCCATAATCCGCACCCATTATTCGACCGTCGAAGGCACCGCGATGGCCTGGGAGGGGCTGTTCTACTGGCGCGACTGGGCGGATTATATCGGCGTCGCCGACGAGGCCGGCTTGGCGCGCTACCTCGATACCGGCTGCCTGGTGTTCAAGACCGAAGGCAACGATCACCTGCGCGGCATCTGCGCCAACCTCGACCGGCTCGGCATCCCCTGGCAGGATTGGAGCCTCGACCGGGTCAAGGCCAAGTTCCCCTTCCAGGACCTGCGGCGCTTCTATCCGGTCAAGCACCCCGATGATTCGGGCTTCGGCGAGCCCACCGGAGACGCGCTGGCCGGCGCGGTGTTCTTCCCCGACGCCGGCTATGTCAGCGACCCGCAGCTCGCCACGCACAACATCCAGCGCGCCGCCGAGGCCGCGGGCGGCAAATTCCGCTTCAACGCCGATGTGGTGGAAATCCGCCAATCGCACGGACGCGTCGCCGGGGTGACGCTCGCCGACGGCAGCGAAATCGACGCCCCGATCGTGGTCAACGTGGCGGGCCCGCATTCGTACAAAATAAATGACATGGCCGGAATCACCGGGGGTATGAACATCGCCACAAGGGCGCTGCGTCAGGAGGTGGCGCACGTACCGGCCCCGCCCGGCTTCGACTACGAGTCCGACGGCTGCGTCACTTCGGACGGAGATGTAGGCTGTTACGCCCGGCCAGAGGTCGGCAACCATATCCTGATCGGCAGCGAGGACCCCGAATGCGACGCCCGTGAGTGGGTCGACCCGGACGACTACAACACGGACTTCACCGAACAGTGGACGGCGCAAGTCTACCGCATGGCCCAACGTATCCCCGCGCTTCCCATCCCGGGCCAGCCCAAGGGGGTGGTGAGCCTGTACGACGTTTCCGACGACTGGATTCCGATCTACGACAAGTCGGACCTGCCGGGCTTCTACATGGCGGTCGGCACCAGCGGCAATCAGTTCAAGAACGCGCCCGTCGCCGGCGCGCTGATGGCGGCGCTGATCGGGGAATGCGAGGGCGGGCGCGATCACGATACCGACCCAATGCAATTCGAAATGCGCTATACCGGGCGCACGCTCGATATCGGCTTTTTCTCGCGCCGGCGCGAGATCAACCAGGACAGCAGCTTCACGGTGCTCGGCTAGGCGACGGAAAACATCCGATGACCCAGCAAGACCCGTCGCGGCGGATTTATTGCGCCCTCGACACCACGGACTTGGGCCGGGCAACGGCGCTCGCGGGCGCGCTCGCGGACAAGGTCGGCGGCGTCAAGCTCGGCCTCGAATTTTTCGGCGCCAACGGGCCGGCGGGCGTCGCGCGGGTTTCCGAAACCGGCCTGCCGATCTTTCTCGACCTCAAGTTCCACGACATCCCCAACAGTGTCGCCGGCGCGGTTCGGGCAATGTTGCCGCTTGGGCCCGCGATGCTGACCGTGCACGCGAGCGGCGGCGGGGCCATGCTGCGCGCCGCCATGGACGCGGCGGCCGAGGCAGGCGAGGCCCGGCCGCGTATCCTCGCCGTCACCGTGCTTACCAGCCTGGATGACGGCGATCTGGAAGCGGTCGGCCAGCAAAGCCCCGCAGGGGAACAGGTCCGGCGGCTTGCCGCGCTGGCGCGAAATTCCGGGGTGGACGGCGCGGTCTGTTCGCCGCGCGAAGTGGCTGCGTTGCGGGCCGAATGCGGACCCGATTTTCTTTTAGTCGTACCGGGCATCCGCCCCGCCTGGGCGGCCTCGGGCGACCAGAAGCGGGTCATGGGTCCGGCCGAGGCGGTTGCCGCCGGCGCTGATTACCTGGTCATCGGCCGGCCGATCACCGAAGCCGACGATCCGGCGGACGCGGCGCGCCGCATCGTCGAAGAGATGGCGGGCTGATGGCTCAATGACCGTCCAGGCCAAAATATGCGGCATCAATTCGGAGGCGGCGATGGACGCCGCGCTCGCCGGCGGCGCCGATTTCGTCGGGCTGGTGTTCTATCCGCCCTCGCCGCGCGCCCTGAGCCCCGCCGAAGCGAAGTAGCTGGCGGCCCGGGTGCCGGCGCGCGTGCGCAAGGTCGGGCTGTTCGTGGACGAGGACGATGCCGCGTTCGAGGCGGTGCTGTCCGAGGTGCCGCTCGACATGCTCCAGCTCCACGGCGGCGAAAGCCCGGCGCGGGTGCGCGAGATCAAGGACCGCTTCGGCCTGCCGGCGATCAAGGCGATCAAACTCGCCGCCGCCGCCGACCTCGCCGTGGCCGAGGATTATTTCGATAGCGCCGACTGGCTGCTGTTCGACGCCAAGCCGCCGGCGGACATGGCCGACGCGCTGCCCGGCGGCAACGCGCTCGCCTTCGACTGGGCGCTTTTGGCCGGGCGCGACTGGCCGTTGCCGTGGATGCTCTCGGGCGGGCTCGATTCCGGCAACGTCGCCGAGGCAATCGCCATATCCGGCGCCTCTTCGGTCGATGTATCTTCCGGCGTCGAGGACGGCCCGGGCCGGAAGAGCCCGGCGAAAATAGCGGCGTTTCTCGATGCAGTCGCCGCGCTTTGAGGCGATATTTCCAGGAACCACA
>CBDVDY010000028.1:0-17913 GCA_965372875.1 uncultured Alphaproteobacteria bacterium
TTGCGCAGCGCCCGCGCGCCGTCGGAGAGCGCCGCGCCGGCCCGGTCGACGATGGCGCCCATGCGCATGAAGCCATGGATCATACCGTCGTATTGCATGTATTCGGCGGCCACGCCGGCGGCGGCAAGCGCCTCGGCGTAGGCCTTGCCCTCGTCGCGCAGGGGATCGAATTCGGCGGTCTGCACCAGCGCCGGCGGCAGGCCCGACAGATCGGCGGCCAGTGCCGGCGAGGCGCGCGGGTCGGTGCGGTCCTCCGCATTCGACAGATACCGCGATTCGGTCCAGCGGATCGCCGCCCGCGTCAACAGATAGCCGTCGCCATTGACCCGCAGGGAGTCGTTGTCGGCGGTGAAATCGGTCGCCGGGTAGATCAGCCATTGGAAGGCGATGGCCGGGCCGCCATGGTCGCGCGCGATCTGGCTGATTACGGCGGCGAGATTGCCGCCGGCGCTGTCCCCGCCGACGGCGAGGCGCGAGGCGTCCCCGCCGATGGTCTCCGCGTTTTCGGCGAGCCACGCCGTCGCCGCGGCGCAATCCTCGACGCCTTTGGGGAAGGGATGCTCGGGCGCCAGCCGGTAATCGATGGCGGCTACCAGACAGCCCGCCTCGTGCGCGACAATGCGGCACATGGCGTCATGGGATTCCAGATTGCCGAAGATCCAGCCGCCGCCGTGAAAGTAGACCAGCATCGGCAGCGCGCCTTTTCCCCCCTTCGGCCGGTAGAGGCGCGCGGCGATCGGCCCCTCGGCGCCCGGGACCTCCATATCCTCGATCGCTTCGAGCGCCGGTGTCGGCGGCGCGTAGACCGGGGTCGAGGCATCGTATTTGCGGCGCGCCTCCTCGGCGGTGCGCGCCTCGAACACCGAGCCGCCCTCGGCCTTGGCGGCCGCGTCGAGCACCGCCCGGCATTGCGGATCGAGTGTCAACGCGTTCCCTTCGCCGGATTTGCCCTGGGATGGGCGGCTTCGTAAACCGCCAGCATGCGTTCGGCATCGATTGCGGTGTAGCGCTGGGTGGTCGACAGCGAGGCGTGGCCCAGCAACTCCTGGATTGTGCGCAAATCGCCGCCGCCCGCGAGCAGATGCGTGGCGAAACTGTGCCTGAGCGCGTGCGGGGTGGCCGTGGCCGGGAGGTCGAGCCCGCGCCGCAACGTCGCCATCAATCCCTGTACCATGCGGGCCGAGAGCCGCCCGCCCCTGGCGCCCCGGAACAAAGGGTCGCCCGGCGCCTGGCCGTATGGGTTGGCCTCGAGATAATCGGCGATGGCTTCGCGCACCGCCGGCAGCACCGGCACCAAGCGTTCCTTGTTGCCTTTCCCGGTGACGCGCATGGTTTCGCCGGAGGGCGCGTCGCGCATGTCGAGTCCGAGCGCCTCGTCGATCCTGAGCCCGCAGCCATAAAGCAAGGTCAGCACCGCCACGTCGCGCCGCGCCATCCAGTTTGATTTGTTCGCGCCGGCGGCCGCGTCGAGCAATCGCCCTGCATCCTTTTCGGCAATCGGCTTCGGTTTCAATGCGGGCAGTTTGGGCATGCGCACCGCGGCGACGGCCGCGTTGCGCACGAGTCCATTCCTGTCCAAATATCGGAAAATACTTCTGACCGCGGACAAGGCTCGGGCGCGCGACGCCGCCTGCAGGCCATCCGTTGCACGCCGCGTAATCCAGGCGCGAATGTCCGCCGGGCGAAGCGCGGCGAGGTCGTCGAGACCGACGCGATCGCCCAGATGCGCGCTCATGAATTCCAGGAAACCGGCGATCTCGTACTCGTACGCGGCGATGGTGTTGGCGGCGGCGCGGCGTTCGTGCGCCAGCCAGTCGCGCCATTCGGCGGCGGCGCGCGCCAAATCCTCGGTGACGGGGAGGTCGCTCAGCCTGGCAGGTCGAGCCATGAACGCATGGTGCATTCGAGTGCCGTGGCGAGGAAGCACAGAAGCTCGGTGCCGTGGCCGGGCTCGAACCGCCCTTCCTGGCGCGAGCCGAGTGCCAGAAGCGCGGCCGGCGCCGACGGGCCGATGGAAAGCCGCAGCAGCGCGTCGGATCGGACCAAGCCCGCTGCGGCGCCGAAAACCTCGGGGTCGGCCTCGATATTCGGGCGCAGCAGCGCGTCGTAGCCGCCGCCCAGCAGCAGCTCGATGGTGCCGGGCTCCAGCCCCTGGACGTTGGACCGGGCCGCCGCCGGAATGCCCGAACGGTCGCATTCGACGCAGAGCGAGACGACATCGATATCGAGGCGCACCGCGAGATCCGTGGTGACGGTCTCTATCAGATGCTCGAACGTTGGCGCGCCGATGATGTCGAGCACGGCCAGATGGATACGCGACTGGCTCGAAAGGTTGCCGCGCGCGGTGGCGATCAACTCGCCCTGGCTGGCCTTAAAGCGCTCGACCTCGCGGCTCAACCGCTCGATCATGAAATTCTGCATATCGACGACGTTGGAGCCGGTGTTCCGCGCGGGCGGCGTCAGTATGGAAATCAGGTTCGGATGGTCGACAAGAAAGCCCGGGTGGAGCCGCAGATAGTCGGCCACTTCCTCGGCGGTTGGCGCCCGATCGGGCGCGCTGTCGGCGCTCTCAGGCTTGTTCACGGCGCCTGCCGTCCTTCGATGCGTCCAGAATCGACTGGCCCGTCTTTTCCCAATCGGCGAGGAACGTGGCCAAGCCCTTGTCCGTGAGCGGGTGCTGGACGAGTTTCCGCAGCACGCCCGGCGGGATGGTGGCGACGTGGGCGCCCATCTTCGCCGCCTCGACCAGATGCAGCGGGTGACGGATCGACGCCACGAGTACTTGGGTCTCGAGGTCCGGGTAGTTGTTGTAAATCTCGCAAATTTCGGCGACCAACCGCATGCCGTCGGTGGCGATGTCGTCGAGCCGGCCGACGAATGGCGAGACGTAGGTAGCACCGGCTTTCGCCGCCAATATTGCCTGCGCCGGCGAAAAGCAGAGCGTCACGTTGACCTTGGTTCCCTCGCTGGAAAGCGTCTTGCAGGTCTTCAGCCCTTCCATCGTCAGCGGCACCTTGATGACGATGTTGTCGGCCACCTTGGCGAGCTTCCGGCCTTCACGGCGCATCGCGTTGAAATCGGTCGCGGTGACCTCGGCGCTGACCGGGCCCGGCACCACCTCGCAGATCTCCTTGAGCACCTCGAAGAAGTCCCGTCCGGTCTTGGCCACCAGCGACGGGTTCGTGGTAACACCGTCGACCAGCCCGGTCGCGGCCAGCTCGCGTATTTCGTTGAGATCGGCGGTATCGATAAAAAACTTCATGGCCCCTGGTTCTCCGGCACGACGATTTGAGTTTCTTGGCGGCGGGGCGCGCACGGCCCGGGCGTCGGTGGCCAGCCCGTCGATGGTTGATTAAGGTATACCGCATGCCGTCCCGCCATGCCAGTTCCGCCGATATGTTTAGCCCGCTCGTCGAGCCCGCGGAGCGCGTTCGCGTCATGCTGCCGCTGCCGCTCGAGGGCGCCTACGATTACCGCACGCTTCCGGGCGCGCGCCTGTTGCCCGGCAGCTTCGTCGCCGTGCCGTTTTCGGGCCGCGAGCGCCGCGGCGTGGTCTGGGATGGCGAGCCGGGCGGCGGCGATTCCGGCGTCGGCGAGGAAAAGCTCAAGGACGTGATCGCGGCCCTGGACGCGCCGCCGCTCCCGGACGTCTCTCGCCGTTTCGTGGATTGGGTGGCGGCCTACACCATGTCGGCGCCGGGATCGGTGCTGCGCATGTGCATGAGCGTGCCCGAGGCCCTCGACCCGCCGGCGCCGCAATTGGCCTATGCGTTGGCCGGCGCAAACCCCGAGGATGCGTTGTCCGGCGGGGACCCCGCCGATTCTGGCGTGCGCATGACCGGCGCGCGCAAGCGCGTGCTGGCGGTGCTCGCCGACGGCCCGCCGCGCCCCGGCCCGGAACTGGCGCGCGAGGCCGGCGTGAGCCCGTCCGTGGTCAAGGGACTGGCCAAGGCCGGACTGTTGGCGCGCGTCGCCATCGCGCCGCGGGCCGCCGTCGGGGCGCCGGACCCGGACCGCGAGGGCCCGGCTCTCTCGCCGGACCAGAGCGCCGCCGCGGCCGAAATCGTGGCGCGGGTCGCGGCCGGCGCGTTCGCGGTTGCACTCCTGGACGGCGTTACCGGCTCGGGCAAGACGGAGGTGTATTTCGAAGCGGTGGCCGAGGCCTTGCGGCGCAACCGGCAGGTGCTCGTCCTGCTGCCCGAAATTGCACTCTCCGCGCAATGGTTCGAACGATTCCGCGCGCGCTTTGGCGCCGCGCCGGCCGAATGGCACTCCGATCTGACGCGCGGCCAGCGCCGCCGCATTTGGCGCGCCGTTGCCGAGGGACGGGCGCGGGTCGTCGTCGGCGCGCGCTCGGCGCTGTTCCTGCCGTATCCCGAGTTGGGCCTGATCGTCGTCGACGAGGAGCACGACACCTCGTTCAAGCAGGAGGACGGCGTAGTCTACCACGCCCGCGACATGGCGGTGGTACGGGCACAACTCGGAGAGATACCGGCGATACTGGCCTCGGCCACGCCGTCCCTCGAAAGCCTCGCGAACGTCGAGCGCGGCCGTTATCGCCGCCTGCATCTGCCCGAGCGCCATGGCGGAGCAAAGCTTCCCACCGTTACCGTGGTCGATATGCGTGGCGATCCGCCGCCCCGGGGACGCTGGTTGTCGCCACCGCTCGAGGCGGCTTTGGGCGAGACGTTCGCCCGCGGGGAACAGGCGATGCTGTTCCTCAATCGCCGAGGCTACGCGCCGCTGACGCTGTGCCGCCATTGCGGCGCGCGCCTGCATTGCCCGAACTGCACCGCCTGGCTGGTCGAACATCGGCTGGCCGGACGCATCACCTGCCACCATTGCGGCCACAATCTGCCGATCCCGGATGCCTGTCCCGAATGCGGCGAGGCCGACGCCCTGGTGGCCTGCGGACCGGGCGTGGAGCGGGTGGCGGAGGAAGCGGCGGTGCTCTTCCCCTCGGCGCGGGCGGAGATCATGACCAGCGACACGATCCATGGGCCGGGAGCGGCGTCCGAGTTGATACGGCGCATCGAGGCGCGCGAGATCGATCTTCTGATCGGCACCCAGATCGTGGCCAAGGGTCATCATTTCCCGCATCTCACGCTCGTCGGCGTGGTCGATTCCGATCTCGGTCTCGCCGGCGGCGACCTGCGCGCGGCCGAGCGTACCTATCAACTTCTGTCGCAAGTCGCCGGGCGGGCCGGACGCGAATCGCGGACGGGCCGGGCCATCCTGCAGACGTACATGCCCGAGCATCCGGTGATCCGCGCACTCGCCGCGGGCGATCGCGAGCGCTTTCTGGCGGAGGAATCAGCTGGCCGCCGCGCCGCCGCGATGCCGCCCTTCGGCCGTCTGGCGGCAATCGTCGTCTCGGGCCGCGATTCCGGCGAGGTCGACGCAATTGCCAACGCCTTGGGCCGCTCGGCGCCGAGGGGCGAGGGGTTCGCCGTGCTCGGGCCGGCGCCGGCGCCGCTGGCCACCCTCCGGGGACAGCACCGCCGCCGGCTTTTGGTCAAGGCCGGGCGGGAAGTCAACGTGCAAGCCGCGATCCGGCCCTGGCTCGCCGGAATCCGCCGGCTGGGAGGCGTACGGGTCAAGGTCGACATCGACCCTTACAGCTTCCTGTGACGGGCCTGGCGCGGCCTTTCATTCCGCTGGGCGGAGCCGCAGCCGGGTTGCGTCACCCGCGGAGGTATGTTAGGTAACGCTCGCCGTTCGGACGGGACTGTCAGGACGCGGGGCTGTTGTAAATTCGTCAATAAAATCAATTAGTTCCTCAACTCGACCGAACGGTTGGGAGCTTTCCAAGTGACATCCAAATCCACCGGGCCAAGTGGCATCGCCGCGCGTTACGCCAAGGCTCTCTACGAGTTGGCGGAAGATGAAAACGCGCTCGACCAGGTGGCTTCCGATCTGGGCGACCTGGGGACCATGCTCGAGGCCAGCGACGATCTCTCCCGACTGGTCCGCAGTCCGCTTCTGGACCGCCAGGTTCAGGCCAAAGCGATGGAAGCGATTCTCGCCGCGGCTGGAGCGAGCGATCTGACCCGCCGATTCATTGGCGTGGTCACGCACAATCGCCGGCTTTTCGCGCTCGCCGCGATGATCGACGCCTATCTCAAGATACTTGCCGCGCGCCGCGGCGAGGTTAACGCCGAGGTGACCTCGGCCACCAAGCTCGACGAACAGCAGATCGCGGCCGTGACCGACGCTTTGAAGCGGGTGGTCGGCGGCAAGGTATCGGTCGACCTCAAGGTCGATTCCGGGATCATCGGCGGGTTGATCGTGCGCGTCGGTTCGCGCATGTACGACAGCTCGCTGAAAACGAAATTGCAGAAGATGCAACTGGTCATGAAGGGGATCGCCTGATGGAAATCCGGTCCGCGGAAATCTCCGCGATCATCAAGAAGCAGATCGCCGATTTCGACACGGAAGCCGATGTGGCGGAGGTCGGGCAGGTCCTGTCCGTGGGCGATGGCATCGCCCGCATCTATGGGCTGGACAATGTCCAGGCCGGCGAGATGGTCGAATTTCCGGGCGGCATCAAGGGCATGGCGCTCAACCTCGAGACCGACAATGTGGGTGTCGTCATTTTTGGCGACGACCGCGACATCAAGGAGGGCGATACCGTCAAGCGCACCGGCGCCATCGTCGAGGTGCCGGTCGGCAAGGGTCTGTTGGGCCGCGTTGTCGACGCGCTTGGCAATCCGATCGATGGCAAGGGGCCGATCTCCGACGTGACCATGTCGCGGGTGGATGTGAAGGCGCCCGGAATCATTCCCCGCCAATCGGTGAACGAGCCGGTGCAGACGGGCCTCAAGGCCATCGATAGCCTGGTCCCGATCGGCCGTGGACAGCGGGAGCTTATCATCGGCGACCGCCAGACCGGCAAGACCGCCGTGGCCATCGATACCTTCATCAATCAGAAATCGGTCAACGCGGAGGGTGACGACAGCAAGACGCTCTACTGCATCTATGTCGCGATCGGCCAGAAACGCTCCTCGGTGGCACAGTTCGTAAAGACGCTCGAAGACCACGGCGCGATGGAGTATTCCATCGTCGTCTGCGCCTCGGCGTCGGAGCCAGCGCCCTTGCAATTCCTGGCGCCCTACACCGGCTGCACGATGGGTGAATTCTTCCGCGACAACGGCATGCACGCGGTGATCGTGTACGACGATCTTTCGAAGCAGGCGGTGGCCTATCGCCAGATGTCGCTGCTGCTGCGCCGGCCACCGGGGCGCGAAGCCTATCCGGGCGACGTTTTCTACCTGCATTCGCGGCTTCTGGAACGTGCCGCCAAGATGAACAAGGACCACGGCGGGGGCTCGCTCACCGCGCTGCCGATCATCGAAACCCAGGCCAACGACGTGTCGGCCTACATCCCGACCAACGTGATATCCATCACCGACGGCCAGATATTTTTGGAGACCGAGCTGTTTTACAAGGGCATCCGGCCAGCCATCAATGTCGGCCTGTCGGTGAGCCGGGTGGGCTCCGCGGCCCAGGTCAAGGCAATGCGGCAGGTCGCCGGCAGCATCAAGCTCGAACTCGCGCAGTACCGGGAGATGGAGGCTTTTTCGCAGTTCGCCTCGGACCTCGACGCGGCGACGCAGGCGCTGCTGGCGCGCGGCGCGCGGCTGACCGAGGTGCTCAAACAGGGTCAGTACGAGCCGCTTCCGGTCGAGGAGCAGGTGGTATCGATCTTCGCCGGCGTGCGCGGGTTTCTCGACACCATAAGCATTGCAGACGTGACTCGTTTCGAGCAGTCGCTGCTCGGCGAGGTTCGCGCCAACGGCAAGGATATTCTCGAGGCGATCCGAAGCGAGGGCGAAATCTCGGACGAGACGGAAAAGAAGCTCGCGAAAATGGTCGAAAAGCAGGTCAAGTCCTTTGCCTAGGGGCCGCGGGACGCACGGGAAACTGGATCGAGAGCGCACCGCATGCCCAGCCTGAAGGATCTGCGCATCCGGATCAGCAGCGTCAAGTCGACGCAGAAGATAACGTCGGCCATGAAAATGGTGGCGGCGGCCAAGCTGCGCCGCGCCCAGGAACAGGCGGAGGCCGCGCGGCCCTACGCCGACCGCATGGAGCGCATGCTCGGCTCGCTCGCGGCCAGCATGCGGGGCCGCGACGGCGCCCCCCCGCTGTTGGCGGGAGTCGGCAAGGAAGATACGCATCTCCTTATTGTCGCTACCGCGGACCGGGGTTTGTGCGGCACGTTCAACTCCTCCATCGTGCGCGGCGCGCGTCAGCACATCGCCACGCTGCGCGGCGACGGCAGGAGCGTCAAGATACTGTGCGTCGGGCGCAAGGGGCGCGATCAGCTGCGGCGCGTGCACGGCGACAGCATTGTCGAGACGATCGAGGATATCGCCAAGCCGCGGCTCGAATTCCCCTCCGCCGAGCGGGTCGCCGCGCGGGTCATGGAGATGTTCGACGCCGGCGAGTTCGACGTCTGCAGCATTATTTTTAACCGGTTCAAGTCGGCGATCAGCCAGGAAGTGACGCTCCAGCAGCTTATTCCCTTTACGCCGCCGGAAGCCGAGCCCATCGATGACGAGAGCGCGGGGGGCGCAAGCGCGGTATACGAATACGAGCCCGAAGAGGAAGCGATCCTCGCCGATCTGTTGCCGCGCAACCTTGCGGTACAAATCTTTCGAGCGCTGCTGGAGAACAACGCCAGCGAGCAGGGCGCGCGCATGTCCGCGATGGACAGCGCCACCCGAAATGCCGGCGAAATGATCGACAAGCTGACACTCAACTATAACCGCACCCGGCAAGCCCACATCACCAGGGAACTGATCGAGATCGTCTCCGGCGCCGAGGCGCTGTAGCGGGCGGCGGGCGCGCGTGGCACGGTCAATGTTACGACGGATATTCCGATAGGAGCAGACGATGGCGAAGAACAACGTTGGACGGGTTACGCAGGTCATGGGGGCCGTGATTGACGTCCAGTTCGAAGGCGAGCTGCCGGCGATCCTGAACGCGCTGAATACCGAGAACCAGGGCAAGCGCCTGGTGCTCGAGGTCGCTCAGCATCTTGGCGAATCCACCGTTCGCACCGTCGCCATGGACTCGACCGAGGGTCTGGTGCGCGGCCAGGAGGTGACCGACACCGGCAAACCCATCGAGGTGCCGGTCGGTCCCGAAACGCTGGGCCGGATCATCAACGTGATCGGCGAGCCGATCGACGAGCGCGGCGAACTCACGACCAAGGGGAAACTGCCGATCCACCGGCTGGCGCCGGAATTCGTCGATCAGTCGACCGAGTCCGAGATTTTTATCACCGGCATCAAGGTCGTCGATTTGCTGGCGCCCTACGCCAAGGGCGGCAAGATCGGCCTGTTCGGCGGCGCCGGCGTCGGCAAAACCGTCATCATCATGGAACTGATCAACAACATCGCCAAGGCGCACGGCGGTTACTCGGTGTTCGCCGGGGTCGGCGAGCGCACGCGCGAGGGCAACGATCTCTATCACGAGATGGTCGATTCAGGCGTTATCGATCTCGACGGCGACAATTCCAAGGCGGCGCTGGTCTACGGTCAGATGAACGAGCCGCCCGGCGCCCGCGCCCGCGTCGGCCTTACCGGCCTGACGCTCGCCGAATATTTCCGCGACGAGGAAGGCCAGGACGTGCTGCTCTTCATCGACAACATCTTCCGCTTCACCCAGGCGGGTTCCGAGGTTTCGGCGCTTCTCGGCCGCATCCCGTCGGCGGTGGGCTACCAGCCGACACTGGCCACCGATATGGGTACGCTGCAGGAACGCATCACCAGCACCAACAAGGGGTCGATTACGTCGGTGCAGGCGATCTATGTGCCGGCCGACGATCTGACCGACCCGGCGCCAGCCACTTCGTTCGCGCATCTGGACGCGACGACGGTGCTTTCGCGTCAGATCGCGGAGCTTGGCATTTATCCGGCCGTCGACCCGCTCGATTCCACATCGCGCATGCTCGACCCGCGCATCGTCGGCGACGAACATTACGCGGTGGCCCGCGAGGTCCAGCGCGTGTTGCAGACATACAAATCGCTGCAGGACATCATTGCCATCCTCGGCATGGACGAATTGTCGGAAGAGGACAAGCTGGTCGTCGGCCGGGCGCGCAAGATTCAGCGTTTCCTCTCGCAGCCCTTCCACGTGGCCGAGGTTTTCACCGGCTCGCCGGGCGTCTTCGTCAACCTCGAGGACACGATCAAGGCCTTCAAGGCGATCTGCGCCGGTGAATACGACGATCTGCCGGAGGCCGCTTTTTACATGTGCGGCGCCATCGAGCAGACGGTGGAAAAGGCCCGCCAGATGGCGGCCGACGTCGCATAGCGGCCGGCGGTCTTTGGAAGCGGCGGCGGTTGGACGGGAGACGACACGAGAATGGCCGACGACAAGGTCGAATTCGAACTGGTGGCGCCGGAGCGGCTGGTGCTGGCCGTCGCCGCGGACATGGTGGTTGTCCCGGGCGCCGAGGGAAATTTCGGCGTTCTGCCGGGGCACTCGCTGCTGATCTCGACGGTCCGGCCGGGAGTCATCGACATCTACGAGGGCAACGCGATCAAGGAACGCGTATTCGTCGCCGGCGGTATCGCCGAGGTGACGCCCGAGCGTTGCACCGTTCTGGCCAGCGAGGCGATCGCGCTCGCCGACATCGATCGCGGGGCGGTCGACGCGCAGATCAAGGGTTTGCGCGAGGACATTGCCGATGCCAGGGACGATGGCGAACGACAGACGGCGGAAGCGGCGTTGCGCGTCGCCGAGGCCAAACTTGCCGCGCTCGATCATGCCGCGTAGGCATTAGGCCGGATTTCCGTTTTTTCCGAACGTGGTTTTGCGTTTCATTGGCGTTGATGCGCGCCAAAACGCTGTCGCCTCGACATGACTTGGCCGCCGCGCGCGTACACGTTATGATGCAAATGGACGAGATGTTATTTCCCGATAAGATACCTAAAGGGTAGGCTGGTCATGACACGTTGGACCTTGGCCGATATTCCCTGGGAGGATTTCGACCCGGCGCGGGTCGATGCCGACACCGTCAGGATCGTCAAGGCGGCGAGCTTGGTGGAGTACAATGGCGGCGATTATGCCACCTACCTGTGCAGCGTATTTTCGGACGATCCGGAATTTCAAGAAGCCGCCAAGATTTGGGGCCAGGAAGAGGTTCGGCACGGCAAGGCATTGGCGCGCTGGGCCGGAATGGCCGACCCGGACTTCGATTTCGAGGCTTCGTTCAAGCGATTTACCGACGGCTATCGCCTGCCGCTCGACGCCAAGAGTTCGGTGCGGGGCTCGCGGACGGGCGAGTTCGTCGCCCGTTGCATCGTCGAGATCGGCACCAGCTCGTTTTACGCGGCGCTTCGGGATTCCACCGACGAGCCGGTGTTGAAGGCGATTTGCGAGAAGACCGCGGCCGACGAAGTCCGCCATTACAAGTTGTTCCGCACGCAGATGAACCGCTATCTGGCGCTCGAGGGCGTGGGCCTCTGGCGGCGGCTCTGGATCGCCATCGGCCGGCTTCGCGAGACGGAGGACGACGAACTCGCCTACGCCTTCTACGCGGCGAACGGGGGCGGCGAGCCCTACGACCGCCTGCGCAACACGCGCCGATACGGGGCGCTGGTGTTCCCGCGCTATCGCTTGCCGCACGTCGAGCGCGGAATTTCCATGCTCCTGAAAGCCGTCGGGCTGCGGCACCGCGGCTGGCGCACCAAGGCGATCTCGCGACTTGCGTATTGGTTCGTGGTCTACCGCGCGCGCCAGTACCGCGCGGCCGGTGCCGGTTGATATCGGGCGGGTTGCGCCGACGGATTCCGCGCGCGGCGCGGCTAAATATCTTCCCGTTGAGCGACATGGGTAATGCTCTGGCCGCCAACTTTGCGCACCGCGTCTTCGAAGGCGGCGACGATGTCCTCGTAAAGCCGCCGCTTGAACGGGACGATGAGCCGCGGCAGATCGTCGAGCGCGGCCCATCTCCAGGCGCCGAATTCGGGGTGTTCGGTGTCGAGATCGATGTCCCGGTCGTCCCCGGTAAAGCGCAACAGGAACCATTTCTGCGTCTGGCCGGTATATCGGCCGTCCCACATCCGGCCGGCGAGCTCGGGCGGCAGCTCGTAGCTGAGCCAGTACGGCGTCTCGGCCAGCACCTCGGCGCGGCCGGTGCCGATTTCCTCCTCGAGCTCGCGCAGGGCCGCCTCGACCGGCGTCTCGCCGTCGTCGATCCCGCCCTGCGGCATTTGCCATGCGTCGCCCGGCGTATCGATTCGCCGGGCCACGAATATCAGTCCCTGGCCGTTCACGAGCATGACGCCCACGCCCGGCCGATACCCGGCCTTGGGCTCGGACGTGCCGCCGGAGGTCCGGGATGAGCTCATTTGCCGGCGCCGGCCTCGATGAGTACGGTGAGCGGTACCGCCGCGATGTCACGTTCGTCGAGTTCGGTAATCCAGGCGGCGATGCGATCGACGGTGACGGGGTAGGCGAAGCCCAGGATGACGGCCGAGCCGTCGCGCTTGGCAATCGCTTCGGCTTCCGCCAGGCGGGCATCGATGGCGCCGGCCGAGAGATCGGTGTCGACGCGAAGCGTCACCACGGTCCTCGGCAAGCCGATCTCGTCGGCTACAATGATGGCGGCGCTTTTGGGGGCGGTCGCGTTGTCCACGTAGGCGAGCCCCCGCGCCTTCAGCTCTTCGAGAATTGGGCGAACCGCCTTGGCCGATCCCGTAAAACGAGAGCCCATGTGGCCCATGATTCCCACGAATCCGGTAAACCGGCTCATGATCCATTTAAGCCGGGCGAGATTTTCCGCGGCGTTGAGGTCGGTCAGGAGCGCCTTGTCGCCAGGGTCCCGGTTGGGGTATTCGACCGGCTCCATGGGAGCCGTGACCAGGATTTCGTGGCCGTCGCCACGGGCGCGGGCGGCCCAGGCAGGGAGATCGTGTCCATAGGGCGAGAACGCGAGGGTGACGAAGGCCGGCAATTTATCGATCGCGGCGTCGGTGACGGCCCGCCCCAGCCCGAGATTGGTGACGACGACCGCGATTTTGGGAAAATCCTCGATCTTCGAGGTCTTGGCGGCGAACCGCCGCCACGGTTTGCTTCCATCCGCGCCGATACGGGGCAGAGGGCCGAACGCGCTCTCTTCGCTGAGGTCGCGCGCCGGGTCCCCCGAACCAAGCGCGGCCCGGCCCGGAGCAACTCCATCTTTACCGGCTTTTTCCTCCGGTTTCGCTCGATTCCGGTCTGGTTCCGGCGGATTTTCGGTTGCGGGTGCCAGTTTTTCGGCGGTGACCGGGTTAATTGACGGAGATTTTTCGCCTTTATCGCCCTCGATCGGCGATTCCGCCCCTTCATCAGGCTCCGACGGCCCCGATTCGGCGTCGGATAGCATAAATTCCTGGGATATATCCGTGGTAAATTCGAGCCACAGGAATATGCCCAGGAATAGGCCGAGGAGGGCCAGGGCGGCAATCCCGATCGACCTCATGACCTGATCGACCTCATTTTAGGCCATCCCATCCCGCGTTTCCCAGGGGCGCCGGCATGCATGACCTATTGGCCAGGTAATGCCTAACGGCCAAGGGCTCCCGCCGGGCCGTCTAGTTCACCGCGTTGGGCCGAAACAGCGCCAAGCCGCGCAATAAATCCAACGCCCGTTCGAGCTGATAGTCGCGCGGTGTGTCGTCGGCCTTGGCGCCGCCAGCGTCCGGCGTTTTATCATCCGCCTTCTTATCCTTGCTGTCGGTATCGTTCTTGAGGGCGCCGCGCAAATCCGCCTCGCTTTGCCGCTTGCCGTTATCCAGCACTTCGATCTTGGCCTGTTCGGCAACGATATCGGGGTCGATGCCCTTGGCCTGGATCGAGCGGCCCGACGGGGTGAAATAGCGCGCCGTCGTCAGCCGCATGGCGCCGCGGCCGCCCAAGGGCACGATGGTCTGCACCGAGCCCTTGCCGAACGAACGCGTACCGAGCAGCACCGCTCGGCGATGATCCTGAAGCGCGCCGGCCACGATCTCGGAGGCGGAAGCCGAGCCGCCGTTGATCAGTACAACCACCGGAAGCCCATTCGCGAGGTCGCCTTTCTGCGCGTTGAAGCGGCGGGTGCTGTCGCTGTCGCGGCCACGGGTGGAGACAATCTCTCCCTTGTCCAGGAAAGCGTCGGAGACGGCGACCGCCTGGTCCAAGAGGCCACCTGGATTGTTCCGCAGGTCGAGGACGACGCCGAGCCAGCGGTCTCCCAAGTCTTCTCGGAACTTGGCCATCGCCTTCTTCAGGCCCGTCTCGGTACGCTCGCTGAAATTGGTAATTCGCAAATACCCGACGTTGCCCTCGGTCCGGGCGCGGACCGAGCGGACCTTGATGACGGCACGGGTTATGGTGACGTCAAATGCATCGCGCCCGGCCCGGCGGATGGTAACGCGGATATCGGTGCCGACCTTGCCGCGCATGCGCTCGACCGCTTCCCTCAACGTCATGCCCAGAATTTGTTCGCCGTCGATGTGGCTGATGAAATCGCCAGGCTTGAGACCGGCCCGATACGCCGGCGTATCGTCGATTGGCGAGACCACCTTGACCAGACCGGCTTCCATGGTCACCTCGATGCCGAGCCCACCGAATTCACCCCGGGTCTGTACCTGCATTTCACGGTAGCTTTTGGCGTCGAGATAACTCGAATGCGGGTCGAGAGAGCTCAGCATTCCGTTGATGGCGGATTCGACCAGTTTTTGATCGCTCACCTCCTCGACGTAATCGGCGCGCACGCGTTCGAACACGATGCCGAACAGATCGAGTTGCCGATAGGTATCCGAGTCATTCGATTCGGTGGCTGCGGGCAGTGGCAGTACCAGCAGCGCAAACGCGGTCAACACCGCAACGATAGAGTGACGCATCATCCACTTACCTTAGCTTGATTGATTGCCAGCCATGGAAGAGGGTCGATCGGCTGGCCGTTGAGACGGATTTCCAAATAGAGCCTTGGGGCCCCGGAGCCGGAGTCACCCATGATGCCGACCGGCTCCCCGGCCAGCAACCACTGATTTACGGCGCCGTCGATTCGCCGCAGTCCCGCGAGCAACGTATGATATCCCTCGCCGTGTTCAATGATCAAGATTTGCCCGTACCCGCGAAACAGGCCCGCGAACGCGACTCGGCCGTCATAGGGTGCGACAACCTGCGCGCCGGCGCGAGAGGTGATAAGGATCCCCTTATTGTAGGTGCCGGTACGGGCCTCCGCATCGAAGACGCGGGCGACCCTGCCTGCGACCGGGATCGTGATTTCGCCGCGCCCGGCCGAGAACTTCCGTAGTCCTTCGGGTTGCACCAGAAGCGCCTGTTGCGTCGCGTCGTCGGCGGGGCTTGGCTGGATATCGGGCGGCGGCCGGCGCGATTCGTCCTGCAGCCGCGTGATCAGTTCGCGCAGGGTTTTCGCTTCGGCGGCGAGCGTTTTCAGCTGCGCCGCAACCAGCCGCCGTTCGGATTCGGTCTGGAGCCGCAGCCGGGCCTTGCGGCCGGCGAGGCCGGCCATGTGTATGCGTTCCCTTTCGAGCGCCGCGCCGGCGCGCTGGACCCGGCGACGTTGCTGCGAAATCTCCGCCCGCAGCACGATGAGCTCGGCCAACTCGCCGCTCAATTTCATGGCCCGGGATTCGATGTGCGGGACCACCGTGCGCAAAAGCAGGGCGCTTTTTACCGCGTCGCCGGCGTTGCCGGGCCGCGCGATCATTGCCTCGGGCGGGTAGGTTGCAAGGCGTTGCAGCGCCGCCAGTGTTCGCCGCAACTCGCCTCGGCGCCGGTCGAGCGCGGCGCGTTTGGCGGCTTCGCGATTGCGCAGTTTGCGCAGCTTGCGTTCGAGCCGCGACAAATTGGCTTCATGCGATTGCATGGCGGCGGCGGATGCGACCAACTCGGCCCTGAGCGCGTCGACCTCGCGCGCCAGTGCCTTGCCTTTCCGCTCGAGCTCGATGTCGCGGGCGCGGTCCTGCTCGATCCTGCGCTCGACGTCCTGCAGCCGGTTTCCGGCGTCGGCGTCGGCGGCCGGCTCGGCGCGGGGGGGGGCCGCGATGGCCAGCAGGGCTGTCGCCAGCGAGAGCGCGAGCAGCGCGGCTCGGCTACGCGGTGGCATGGCTGTTTGCCGTCCGATGCTCGGCCGCCTCGGCCACGATCAGGGATTTTCCGGTCATTTCGGCGGGTTGCGCCAGGCCCATCAGGTCGAGCAATGTCGGCGCCACGTCGGCCAGGTTGCCGTCGCGCAACGCGGTTATCCCGGCCGGCCCCGCCGCCATCACCACCGGTACCAGGTTTCGTGTGTGCGCGGTGTGCGGCTGGCCGGTTTCCGTATCCTGCATGGTCTCGGCGTTGCCGTGATCGGCGGTGATCAGGAGCGCGCCGCCGCCGCTTCGCACGGCCGCCTCGAGCCGCCCGAGGCAGTAATCCACCGCGGCAACGGCTTTCCTTGCGGCGTCCAGCATGCCGGTATGTCCCACCATGTCGGTGTTGGCGTAGTTGATGACAACAAAATCGAACCGGCCGCTTTCGATTGTCTCGACCAGCCGGTCGGTGAGTTCGGGCGCCGACATCTCCGGCTTCAGATCGTAGGTCGCGACCTTGGGCGAGGGCACCAGGATGCGCTCCTCGCCCGGAAATTCGATTTCCCGGCCACCGTTCAGGAAAAACGTGACGTGGGCGTATTTCTCGGTCTCGGCGATCCGGAGCTGGGTCAGGCCCGCTTCGGCCACCACCTCTCCCAGCACCTTGTCGAGCCGGCGCGGCGGAAAGAGCGTGGCCATCAGGCCGTCGAGGAACCCGGAGTAGCTCGCCATGCCGAGCGCCGCCGCGAAACGGATAACCCGCCCGCGCTCGAATCCCTCGAAATCGGCATCCAGGAGCGCGGCCAGAATCTGGCGCGCCCGGTCCGACCTGAAATTGGCCATCAGCACGCCGTCGCCGTCGGCCATGCCGGCATAGCCGTCGATCGGCGTGGGCAATAGGAACTCGTCGCCGAGGCCGGCCTCGTAGCCCCTTTCGACCGCCGCGATGGCGTCCGGCGCCGCTTCGCCCGCGCCGTCGGTCAGCGCCTGGTAGGCGAGGCTCGTGCGCTGCCACCGCCGGTCGCGGTCCATGGCGTAGTAGCGCCCGCACAATGTCGCGAAGCCGAGCCCCGGCACCTCCCGGGTCTCCGCCGCCAGCCGCTCGAGGCAATCGCGTCCGCTCTTCGGCGGCGTGTCGCGGCCGTCGAGAAAGGCGTGCAGCGCCACGGGGATTCCGGCCGCGCCGATCAGCCGGGCGAGCGCCGCGATGTGGTCCTGGTGCGCGTGGACGCCACCGGGCGAGACCAGCCCCATGAGATGGGCCACCCCGCCCGTGCCGCGAAGCCGGGCGATGAATTCACCCAGCGCCGGGTTTCCGGCCAACGCGCCGTCGGCGAGCGCCGCGTCGATGCGCGGTAAATCCTGCAGCACGACGCGCCCGGCGCCGAGGTTCATGTGCCCGACCTCGGAATTACCCATCTGCCCGCGCGGCAAACCGACCTCGGTTTCCGAGGCGTCCAGGAGCGCGTGCGGCCGCTCGCGCATGAGGCGGTCCCAAACCGGCGTTTCCGCCTGGCAGATGGCGTTGCCTTCGCATTCACTGCGGTGGCCCCAGCCGTCGAGCACGCAGAGCACGACGGGGCGTGGGCGGGAGGGTGCGTCGTCCATGCGCCATATATAGGCTGTCGAGCGCCCGGCTCCCAGTACCGCTTGCGATGGTCGGGCGATTACCCCCGGTGGTAGGGATGGCCGGACAAGATCGACTGGGCGCGGTAGAGCTGCTCGGCCAGCATGGCGCGGACCAGCATGTGCGGCCAGGTCATCGGCCCGAGCGACAGTACGAAATCGGCGCGCAAATCGAGACGGTAGATGCAAGAGGACAGCGCCGGAACATGAT
>CBDVDY010000029.1:0-17723 GCA_965372875.1 uncultured Alphaproteobacteria bacterium
CCGGTCCGGAAGGCGCATATCGATCGCGACCAGACCGCGTGACAGCAGGCCGAATTTTTGATCCAGATAGGCCAAGCGCTCCCACGCCCGCCGCGGTTGGTTTTCGGGCAGGCGCACCAGGAGTCCGGACGCGAATACCAGATCCCAACGCCGGTCTCCGCGCCGGGCGGCCTGCGCGACCCGTTTTGCCAGCGCCGGCCGGCTCGCCATCATGTCGACCAGCGCGGCGGCGTTGTCGGGGGCGCCGCTGCCCTTCAAGAGCGGCAGATGGGTAAAGGTCTCGGCCTTGCCGGCCGCGAACACGATGCCGTTGCGGTCGACCAGAAACATGCGTCCGCGTTGCCGCCAGCGTCCGACCGCCGTGCGTTCGACGACCTGCACGTGGATGGTGTCTGGCAGTTTCCTTTCTATGGCGGCCGTGGCTATCCAGGGCAGGGCCTCCAGGCGCTCCTTGGCGCGCCCGAGATCGATGCCGAGAATGGGCTCCCCGCGGCGGATGCCGAGCGCCGCCTGGATCGCCGATTGCGACGTTCGCCGGCGCCCGCTCACGCTCAACTCGGCGATCGTCAGGTGCAGCGAGGACGAGAGATTGGCGCTCCAATGGCGCGCCGCCTCGATCGCCGGGTCCAGCCGCCCCACCTGCCAAGCCCAGGCCGGCGCGCCAACGATGGCGGTCAGTGCCGCCATTCGCACGCACAGCCGCCGCAGCCGCTTGAGACGGGGCGAGCCGCGCCGCGGCGGCGCGGGGGAATAGGGTACGGTTCCTATGCGTCGCATGTCGCGTGCTCCACCATCCAACCGACGAGTTCGGGAAACGAGATGCCGGCCTGCGCCGCCTGTTCCGGCACCAGCGACATCGGCGTCATCCCCGGCTGGGTGTTGATCTCCAATAAATAAAATCCGCCGGAAGCACCGTTGGTGTCGTCGTAGCGCAGATCGGCGCGGCTGACGCCGCGGCAGCCGAGTGCGTTATGCGCCTCCACCGACAGCCGCTGCGCCTCGGCGAACGCCTCGGGTTCCAGCGGCGCCGGGCACAAATGCACGGTCCGGCCCACCGTATACTTGGCCTGGTAATCGTAGAAACCGTCGTCGGTGCGCAACTCGGTAACGCCCAGCGCGCGTTCGCCCATCACCGCCACGGTAATCTCGCGGCCCGGGATGTACCGCTCGACCATGACGGTGTCGCCGAAGGGCCAGGGCACCGAACCCAGCGGCGGCTCGTTCTCGCCCTCCAAGACGATGTGGACGCCGACGCTGGAGCCTTCTCCCACCGGCTTGACCACGTAGGGCCGCGCCATCACGTCGCCCGCCAATACCTCGTCGCGGTGGACGACGCGGCTTTCGGCGCAAGGCAGTCCGGCGGTCTCGAACACGCGTTTGGCGGTCGGTTTGTCCATGGCCAGGGCCGAGGCCAGCAGGCCGGAATGGGTGTAGGGAATGGCCATGAAATCGAGCAAGCCCTGGATGCGCCCGTCTTCGCCCCAGCGGCCGTGCAGCGCGTTGAAAACGACGTCGGGGCGCGGGTCGAGCGCCTCGAAGAGGTCGCCGATGTCGCCCTTGGCGTCGATCGTCGTGACCGTATAGCCCGCTTCCCGGAGCGATTTGGCGCATTGCTTGCCGCTCGCCAGCGAGACCTCGCGCTCGGCCGACCAGCCACCCATCAGGACCGCGACCGATTTGCTCATCGCGTCCCCTCCGTGCCGCCGGGAAGAGGCACGCCCACGCGCCGGATCTCCCATTGCAGCGCGACACCCGAATGTTCGAGCACGCGGCGGCGGACCTCTTCGCCGAGCTCTTCGATGTCGGCGGCGGTAGCCTCGCCCTCGTTGACCAGGAAATTACAATGTTTCTCGGAGACCGTGGCGCCGCCCCGGCGCAGGCCCCGGCAGCCGGCCGCCTCGATCAACCGCCAGGCCTTGTCTCCCGGCGGGTTGGTAAAGGTGCTGCCGCCGGTGCGGGTGCGGATCGGCTGGCTGCCCTCGCGCGCGGCGCCGATCTCGTCCATGCGGCGGGCGATCTCGTCGCGTTCGCCCGGCTCGCCGGCCAGCACCGCTTCGGTGAATATCCAGTCCTCCGGCACGGAAGTATGGCGGTAGGTAAAGCCGAGCGCCGCGAGGTCGAGCCGATGCGCGCCGCCGGCCGCGTCCAGCGCCTTGGCCGAAACGACCACGTCCCGCAGCTCGCGTCCGTAGGCGCCCGCGTTCATCCGCAACGCGCCGCCGATGGTCCCGGGCAAGCCGGAAAGGAATTCGAGGCCGGCGAGACTGGCGTCGCGGCAGGCGCGGGCGACGTTGATGTCCATGGCGGCGGCGCCCGCGCGCACTTGTGCGCCGTCGATTTCGATGCCGGCGAAGCCGCGTCCGAGGCGAACGACCACGCCTTCGACGCCGCCGTCGCGGACGAGCAGGTTCGACGCCACCCCGATCACCGTAACCGCAATGTCGTCGGGCTTCTCGGCGAGAAAACCGGCGAGGTCGTCGCCATCCACGGGCGTGAACAGCACTTCGGCCGGGCCGCCGACGCGGAACCAGGAAAACCGCGCGATCGGCGCGTTCTCCACCAAGTCGCCGCGTACCGGAGGCAGGCACTCGATGAGACCGGAATCGATGCGCTCGGCGGCCATCATCGATGGGTCCCCGTTTTCGGCGTCGGCATGATCTTGGCCAACTCGTCGGGCAAGGCGTGGGCCCAGGCGGTAATCGTGCCGGCGCCAAGGCAGATGACGAAATCACCCGGCTCGACCAGATCGCGCACGAGCGCGGCCAAAGCCTCGGGTCCGTCGAGCGGCAGCACGTGCCGATGCCCGCGGGCCTTGAGCCCGGCAATCAGCTTGTCGCGGTCGATCCCTTCGATCGGCGCCTCGCCGGCCGCATAGACATCGGAGACGATCACCGTGTCGGCGTCGTTGAAGCACGTGCAAAATTCCTCGAACAGCTCCTTGAGCCGCGAATAGCGGTGCGGCTGCACGACGGCGATCACCTTGCCGTCGCCGGCCGTGCGCGCGGCGTCGAGGACGGCGGCGATCTCGACCGGGTGGTGGCCGTAATCATCGATGACGGTGACGCCGTTCACTTCGCCGGTCTTGGTGAAGCGCCGCTTGACGCCACCGAAATTCGCCAGACCCTGCCGGATCACGTCGTCGGCGATGCCCAGCTCGCGCCCCACCGCGACGGCGGCCAACGAATTTACGACGTTGTGCGCGCCCAGCATCGGCAGGCGCACGTCCTTCATCTCCCGAAAGCTGCCGTCTCGGCCGGTGATGATGACGTCGAAGCGGGCGCCGATGCCGTTCAGCACGATGTCCGTGGCGCGAATTTCGGCCTGCGGGCTCAGCCCGTAGGTCACGACCTTGCGGTCCGACAAGCGCGGAATCATCGCCTGCACCTCGGGGTGGTCGATGCAAAGCGCGGCGAAGCCATAGAACGGAATATTGCCGACGAAGGTATCGAAGGCGTCGCGCAAGGCGTCGAACGAGCCGTAATGGTCGAGATGCTCGGAGTCCATATTGGTGACCACCGCGATGGTCGAGGGCAGGCGCACAAAAGTACCGTCGGATTCGTCGGCCTCCACCACCATCCAGTCGCCGTCGCCGAGACGGGCGTTGGTGCCATAGGCGTTGATGATGCCGCCATTGATCACGGTGGGGTCGAGCCCGGCGGCGTCGAGCACCGCCGCGACCATCGATGTCGTCGTCGTCTTGCCGTGCGTGCCGCCCACGGCAATCGACCATTTCAGGCGCATCAGCTCGCCCAGCATCTCGGCGCGGCGCACCAGCGGGATCAGGCGCTCGCGCGCGGCCACGACCTCCGGGTTGTCGGGCTTGACCGCCGAGGAGATGACGACCACCTCGGCGTCGCTCAAATTGTCGGGCCCGTGGCCGACGGACACGGGTATGCCGAGGGCGACGAGGCGTTTGACGTTGGCGCTTTCGGCGATATCGCTGCCTTGCACCTTGTAACCGAGGTTGTGCAGGATCTCGGCGATGCCGCTCATGCCGATGCCGCCGATGCCGACGAAATGAATGATTCCGATGCGGAGCGGGAGAATTCTCATGCCGCCGACTCCCAAACGGGTGCGTCGCCCGGAGTCCAGCCGTTTCCCTTGGCCACCGCGACCACGAGCTCGGCAAGACGCGCGGCGGCGTCGGGAATTCCCGCCGCGCCAGCCTTGGCCGCCGCTTCGGAGATTTCCGCGGGCCGGCGCAACAGCGCCTCGATCCGCGCCGATAACGCCGCGCCGGTGAATTCATTCTCCGGCATCACCCAGCCGCCGCCCGAATCTTCGACGGCGCGGGCGTTCGCGGTCTGGTGGTCGTCCGTCGCGCGCGGGTAGGGCACCAGGATGGCGCTGCGGCCGGCGGCGGTGACCTCCGCCACCGTCGAGGCGCCGGCCCGGCAAATCACCAGATGGGCGCGGGTCAGCCGCGCCGCGACATCGTCGAAAAAGGCGGAGAGTTCGACGTGGACGCCGAGACCAGCATAGGCGCGCTCGACGGCCTGCAAATCCTCGGCCCGGCATTGCTGGCTGATCTCCAGCCGCCGGCGCAAATCGTCGCGAAGCGCCGCCACGGCCTGCGGCACCACGCGGCTGAAGACGGTGGCGCCCTGGCTGCCGCCCAGGACCAGAATGCGTATCGGTCCGTCGATTTCGACGGCGGTTGCGCGAGTCTCCGAGAGCGCGGCGATCTCGGCGCGAACGGGGTTGCCGGTGCGCACGATCTTGGCTCGGTCCTGGGGACGAACGGCGGAAACCTGGGCGAACGAGGTGGCGATGCAGTCGACGCGCGGCGCCAGCATCCGGTTGGCCCGGCCCAGAACCGCGTTCTGTTCATGGATCAGGGTGGGGATGCGCGCGCCGGTGGCCGCGAGCATGGCCGGGACCGATGCGTAGCCGCCGAAGCCGACCGCCGCCGCCGGGCGCAGGCGGCGCATGACCTTGCGCGCCTGGATGGTGCCCAGCGCGAGCTGCGCCAATCCCATGAGGCGCGCCCAAAGCCCGCGTCCCGTCACCTGGCCGGCGCGCACCTGGTGGGTTTCGATGCGAGCCAACGCCGCGCCGTAACCGCCGCCACGGCGATCGGTGATCAGTGCCACGCCGCAGTCGCGCAGGGCCAACTCGCGGGCCAAGGCCTCGGCCGGGAACATGTGGCCGCCGGTGCCGCCGGCGGCAAGTACGATGAGCATACGCGGGTCGGCGGTCATGCCAGACCTCCGGCGCCGGCGCGGCGCCTCGTGAAAGCCAGCACCATTCCCATGCCGATGGCGAGCGCAAGGAGTGACGAGCCGCCGTAGCTGATGAACGGCAACGTCATTCCCTTGGTCGGGATGAGGCGTAGGGTCGAGCCCATGTTGATCATCGCCTGCAGGCCGAATCCGGCGAGCAGCCCGACGCTGGTCAACATCACGAACATGTTGCTTTCGTCGTACATGCGGCTGAATCCGCGCAACACGATAAAAGCGTAGAGCGCAACGATGACGAGGCAGACGATCAGCCCGAATTCCTCGCCCGCGACGGCGAAGACGAAATCGCTGTGCGCGTCCGGCAGCGACGCCTTGACGGTCCCCTCGCCGGGGCCGCGCCCCATCAGACCGCCGCGTGAAAACGCCTCGAGCGCGGTGCTGACCTGATACGAATCGCCCGAGGCCGGGTCGAGGAACGAATCGATGCGATTGGCCACATGCGGAAACGTCTGATAGGCGGCGTACAAGCCGCCGGCGCCCGCCAACATGAACCCCAGAACCCAGACGATGGGCAGGCCGGCGATAAAGAATTCGCAGAACCAGATTGCGGACACGACCACCGCCATGCCGAGATCGGGTTGCAGCATCAAAACCCCAACGGCCAGAAGTCCAAGGATTGTGGCGGCGATGTTGCCGGGAAAGCCGTCCCGAAGGCGTTGCAGGGAGAACAGCCACGCGGCTGTCGCCGCGAAGGCCGGCTTGAGGAACTCGGAAGGCTGGACCGACAGGCCACCAAGTTCGAGCCAGCGGCGCGCGCCCTTGAGCTCGGGGCCGGCGACGAGCGTCAGTGCCGTCGCCACCAGAAAAACCAGGAACATCAACACGCCGAGCCGGCGTATGCCGCGCGGCGAGAGCAGCGAAACCGCGAACATGACGAGCAGCGCGAACGGCAGGTAAATCATTTGCAGCCGCACGAAATGAAAGCTGTCGAGGCCGATCCGGGTGGCCGCCGCCGGCGTGGCCGCAAGCGTCAGGATTGCACCGAAGCCGATCAGCGCGGCCAGCGCGGCCAGGATCCAACGGTCGATGGTCCACCACCAGCTGCCGATAATGCTCGTATCCGTGCGGGCGAACGTCGCGGTCATGTCAAAGCCGCCCCGGGGATTCGATCGTCGAGGTCGGCGTGTTCACCGGGCAGGTCCTCGACGAGCGCGGCGAAGGCGTTTCCGCGGGCCTCGAAATTGTCGAATTGGTCGAACGAGGCGCAGGCCGGCGAGAGCAGCACGACCGAGCCCTTGGGCGCGTCCGGCGCGGCCGCCATCTCGCGGGCCCGCGGCACCGCCGTCGCCAGGTCGCCCGACTTGGTATAGGGAACCTTGCCGTCAAGCGTCTCGGCGAATGCATCCGCCGCCTCTCCGATCAGGAAGGCGTGGGCTACCCGCGAGAACAGGGACTCGAGCGATTCGATGCCGCCTTCCTTGGCCCGCCCGCCGGCGATCCAGTAAACGTGGTCGTAGCTCGCAAGGGCTTTGCCGGCGGCGTCGGCATTGGTCGCCTTGCTGTCGTTGACGTAGAAGACGTCGTCGATGACCGCCAGCAGCTCCTGCCGGTGGGCCAGTCCGGGAAAACTTTGCAGCGCCGTCGTGACCACGGCCGGGGCCAGCCCGGCGGCGCAGGCGGCGGCATAGGCGGCGGCCGCGTTCTGCCAATTGTGCTCGCCCGGGAGCGTCGGGATGGTCTTGAGGTCGATCGCCGCGACCGCGCCGCCGTCGCGGTCGTCGTACAACACGCCGTCGACCGCGTAGACGCCGCCCTCGACCCGTCGGCCGCCCGATACCGGGATAACGATCTGGTCGCCCGCTTTGGCGAGGTCGGCGCGAATGGCGCGGCCGTATTCGTCGTCGACCCCGACCACGGCGGTGCGCGGGTCGGTCTGGCGATGGAAAATCAGCCGTTTGGCGGCGACGTAGCCGTCGAGCCCGCCATGCCGGTCGAGATGATCGGGGCTGATGTTGAGCAGAACGCCGACGTCGAAGGTGATCGAGAGCGTCAATTCCAGCTGGTAGGACGACATTTCGAGCACGTAGGTGCCGCCCTCCTGCAGCGGCCGCAGTTCGAGCGCGGGGACGCCGAAATTTCCGCCGACCTCGATTTCGCGGCCACCCAGTTCGAGAATGTGCCCGATCAGCGCCGTGGTGGTCGATTTGCCGTTGGTGCCGGTGATTCCGATATAGCTGGCGTCGCGCTGCGTGCGGGCCAAAACCTCGATGTCGCAGACGATTTCCACGCCGGCCGCCCTTGCCGCCGAGGCGACGGCATGCGGCTCGGGCTGGTCATGCGGGATGCCCGGGCTCCAAACCAACGTGTCGAGCTCCTTCATATCGCAATTATGCAGGTCGACCAGCGTCACGCCTTCGGCCGCGGCGTCGGCCCGGCGATCCTCGTTGTCGTCCCAAGCCCAGACCTCGGCGCCGCTCTCTTGCAGCGCCTTGGCCGCCGACAGCCCCGACCTGCCGAGCCCCATGACGCCAGCCCGATATCCGCTCATGTAAAAGACGTCGATCATGGGCGCTATCTCAATTTCAGCGTCGACAAACCGGCCAGGGCCAGAATCATGGCGATGATCCAAAACCGGATTACGATCGTCGCTTCGGCCCATCCCTTCTTCTCGAAATGGTGGTGCAGCGGCGCCATGCGGAAAACCCGCCGGCCGGTGAGCTTGAACGAAGCCACCTGGACGATCACCGAGACGGTTTCCAGAACGAACAGGCCGCCGATGATGGCGAGCACCAATTCGTGCTTGACGATGACGCTGATCGCGCCGAGCGCGCCACCGGCCGACAGCGAGCCGGTATCGCCCATGAAGACCATGGCCGGCGGCGCGTTGAACCACAGGAATCCGAGGCTGGCGCCGACCAGCGCACCGCAGAACACCGCCAGCTCGCCGGTGCCGGCGATGTAGTGCACCTGCAGGTACTCCGAAAATATCTTGTTGCCCACCAGATAGGTGATAATGCCGAAACAGGCGGCGGCGATCATGATCGGTACGATCGCCAACCCATCGAGCCCGTCCGTCAGGTTGACGGCGTTTGACGCACCCACCATGACAAGGATGGCGAAGGGCATGAAAAACCAGCCAAGATCGAGCAACACGTTTTTCAGGAACGGCACCGCGAGCGCGGTCGCCAATGGATCGCTGCTCAGCTCGACGATCGCAATCGCGGCGGCGATGCCGACCAGCACCTGTGCCAAAAACTTGATGCGCGAGGACATGCCGTCGCTGCTGCGCCGCGTGAGCTTCAAATAATCGTCGACGAAACCGATCGAGCCGAAACTCGTGGTAACCAGAACGATGATCCAGACATAGCGGTTGCTCAGATCGGCCCACAACAGCGTGCTAATGGCGACGGCGAGAAGGATCAGCACGCCGCCCATCGTCGGCGTACCCTGCTTGCGGATCAGATGATCCTCCGGACCGTCGCTACGAATCGGCTGGCCTTCGCCCTGGCGGCGTTTGAGCCAGGCGATCACCGTCGGGCCGAGAACAAAGCTGAGAATCAGCGCCGTGATCAAGGCGAGTCCGGTTCGGAAGGTAATGAATCCGAAAAGGCGGAAAAACCCGATTTCGTCGGACAGCGGGAAGAGGAGCTCGTACAGCATCTGTGGTGGCCTTCTCCCTTAGCCGTTGACCGCGTGCGCGGGCGCGTCTTCGAGCTTTAGCAGCGCTTCGACGGCCTGGTTCATTTGGCTTCCCAGCGAGCCTTTGACGGCGACCACGTCACCCGCCCGGACGGCGGCGACGAGGATCGGCGTCAGCGCCTTGGCGGAGGCCGCGTGGCCGCCGCGCATGGCATCGGGCAGCGCCGCGTCCAGCTTCGCCATCATTATGCCGGCGGTGAAAACCAGGTCGATCCCGCGTGCTTCGAGCGGGCCCGCGAGGCCAGCATGCATGATCTCCGAGTTCGCGCCGAGCTCCAGCATATCGCCCAACACGGCGATCCGGCGGCCACCGGCGCCGGGCTCCGCCGCGCCCAGGGTGTCGAAGGCGGCGCGCATCGAAGCGGGACTGGCGTTGTAACTTTCGTCGATCACTTCGATCTCGCCGCCAGCGACTCGATGGCGCGCGCCGCGGCCCTTTGTCGCCTCGAGCCGAGCAAGCGCCGCCGCCGCGGCCGCGATATCGCCGCCAACCGCGTCGACTGCGGCGAGCACGGCCAGGCTGTTTATGACCCAGTGCCGGCCGGGCAAGCCAACGCGGAATTCGACCCTCGTGCCGCCGATTTCCGCCGTAACCTGGGTCGACTTCGAGTCCGGGGAGGCGTCGATGACGCGCGCCGTGGCCTCGGGATGCGCGCCAAAGCCGGTGATGCGTTCGATGCCGCGCGCGAAGGCCGTGACCGCGAGCGTCGCAAAATAGGCGTTGTCGCGGTTGAGCACGGCGGTGCCGCCCATCATGCCGTCAAAGATTTCCGCCTTGGCGTCGGCGATGTCGGCGACCGATTCGAAAAATTCGGCATGAGCCGGCGCGATGGTCGTGATGATCGCGACCTCGGGCCGCACGAGTTGCGCCAGGAGCGACAATTCGCCGGCGTGGTTCATGCCCAGCTCGAAGATGGCGAAACGGACGTCGGCCGGCATGCGGGCGAGGCTCAGCGGTACGCCGATTTCGTTGTTGAGGTTGCCCTCGGTTGCCGTGGCGCGGCCCTGGTCGGCGAGCACCAGCTTGAGCGCTTCCTTGACCCCGGTCTTGCCGACGCTGCCGGTTACGGCGATGACACGCGCGTTGGCGCGGCCGCGCGCGGCGCGGGCCAGCGCGTTCAGCGCCATCATCGTGTCGGCCACTTTCAGCACCGGCTTTTCGGAATCGATGCCGTCGAGTTTGCGGCTCGCGATCATTGCGGCGGCGCCGCGTTCGAATGCTTCCGCGGCAAACGCGTGGCCGTCGAAATTGGGACCTTCGATGGCGACGAACAGATCGCCGCGCTGCAACGTCCTGGTGTCGATCGACACGCCGCTGGCCTGCCAGCGGCGGTTCGAGCGGCCGCCCGTGGCCAGGTCGGCTTCAGAGGATGTCCACAGCGTGCTTTTCTTCATCGCCCGTCCTCCGCCAGCCGCGCGGCCGCTTCGCGGGCGATTTCGGCATCGTCGAATGGATGGACCGCGTCGCCCACGATCTGGCCGCGCTCGTGGCCCTTGCCGGCGATGACCAGCAAATCCTCGGCGTCGAGACCGGCGATGGCCTGGTCGATGGCCTGGCCGCGCGTATCGGCCTCCGCGCCGCCAGGACAGGCGGCCAGGATCTGCCGGCGGATGTCGGCGGGATCTTCCGTCCGCGGGTTGTCGTCGGTGACGATGGCGCGGTCGGCGAGGCGGGCGGCGATTTCGCCCATCATCGGGCGCTTGCCCGGGTCGCGGTCGCCGCCGCAACCGAAGACCACGGCGAGGCGGCCCGCCGCATGGGGCCTGAGGGCGGTCAACACGGTCTCCAGCGCGTCCGGCGTGTGGGCGTAGTCGACGTAAACGGGCGCGCCGTTCGGGTGCCGCGCCACGAGTTGCATGCGGCCGGGCGCGCCTTCGAGATCGGCCAACGCGGCCACCGCGGCGCGCTCGGTTTCGATGTCGCCGGCGCCGGTAACCAGCACCAGGCCGAGCGCGCACAACGCGTTCATCGCCTGGAACGCGCCGACCAGCGCCAGATCGCATTCGTACCGCCGCCCGCCGACGGCGAATTTCAGGGCCAGCCCGTCGGGCCCGGGCGTTATGTCGTGCAACCGAATGCCGTCTTCGCCGGCGCTCCGGCCGTAGAGGGTGACGTGGTGCCCGCGGTCGCGGCAGGCGGCGGCGAACGATCCGAATTCCGGGCTGTCGGCGTTCAATACGGCGCGGCCGCCCGGCGCCATCAGCACTTCGAACAGGCGCAGCTTGGCGCGCCGGTAAGCGTCGGCCGAGCCATGATAGTCAAGGTGATCGCGGGTCAGGTTGGTGAAGGCCGCGGCGCTCACCGCGACCCCATCGAGCCGGTATTGATCGAGCCCGTGGCTCGATGCTTCGAGCGCCAGGTGATCGATCCCCCGCGCGGCCAGCGCCGCGAGGTCTTCGTGCAGTTCCACCGGGTCCGGCGTGGTCAGGGGCAGGATTTTCTGGTACCCCGGGGCGTCGATCCCAAGCGTGCCGAGACTGCCGGCGGCAATTCCCAACCGGGCCCATATCTGACGGGTAAAGGATGCCACCGAGGTCTTGCCGTTGGTGCCGGTTACGGCGGCAATCGTCGTGGGCGCGGCGCCATGGAAACGCGCCGCCATCAGGGCAAGTCGGCGGCGCGGATTCTCGACGGCAAGGATCGGAATAGCCGGGCTCCCGCTTTCCGGGCCTGGCGCCGGTGACAGCACCGCGACGGCGCCGCGGCGCACCGCGTCGGGGATGAAATCCCGCCCGTCGGCCTGGCTTCCGGGCAACGCCGCGAACAGAAATCCGGGCTCGACGCGGCGGGAATCGGCGGTCAGGCCGCTGATCTCCATGTCCAAGAGCGCCGTGTCGAGATTCATGACGGCGAAATCTCCGTCTCCCACCATCAACTCAGAAAGCCGCACCCTTGCGCACTCCCGAGCTGACCTTGACCACCGGCGCGGGCGGCCGGGCAATGAGGTTGGCAATGAGGTTATTGTCGACCGGCTGTACACCCAGCATGGGCGCAACGCGGTTGACGATGCGCCCGGTCGCCGGTGCCGCGACCCAGCCGCCGGTCGCCCGGTTGTGCGTCGCCTTGGTACCTCGGGGCTCGTCGAGAATTACCAGCACCACGTATCGCGGCGCCGAGACCGGAAAGACAGCGACGAACGAAGACAGCAATGCGCTCTGGCCGCCGCGGCTGCGGTATTTGTCGGCCGATCCGGTCTTGCCGCCGACTTGATATCCCTCCGCGTTGGCGCGCCGGCCGGTGCCGCGCTCGACCACCTGGCGCATGAGCGAGCGCATGGCGAGCGAGGTTCGGGCAGTGACGACGCGGGTGCCGGGCGGAACCGTGCCCGCGGGACGGCGTCTAACCGTGGTACGTACCTGGATGCCGTCATTGGCGATGCCGGCCACGGCGCTGGCGAGCTGCAGCGGGCTCACCGCGAGGCCATGCCCGTAGGCAATCGTCATGGTATTGATTTCGCGCCACGGCGAGGGCCGCATCGGCATGCCGACTTCGGGCAGTTCGATAGGCGCGGGCCGCAACAGGCCCAGGCGAGCGAGAAAATCCTGCTGCCGCGCCGTGCCGATATCGAGCGCCATCTTGGCCACGCCGATGTTCGACGAGTAGATGAATATCTCCGACACCGTAAGCGCCCTGTTGCGCGGCTTGTAGTCGTTGATGACGAACCGCGCGACACGGATTGGCCGGCGAACGTCGTAGCTGTCGTTGAGCGTCGCGACGCCGGTTTCCAGCGCGGCGGCAACGGTGAAAATCTTGAAGGTCGAGCCCATTTCGTAGACGCCGAGGGTGTTCCGGTTGAACATCGCTTCCGATGCCGCGGCTTGGCGCTCGTTGGGGTCGAAATCGGGCAGCGAGACCATGCCCACGACCTCGCCGCTTCGCACGTCGAGGATCAGGGCCGAGGCGCCGGCCGCCCGGAACTCGGTCATCGCCGCGCCAAGCTCTTCCTTGAGCGCATGCTGAACGCGGATGTCGAGGGACAGCGCGATCTCTCCGCCGCGCGTCAGCGTCTTGTCGAATCGCTTTTCGACGCCAGCGATGCCCACATTGTCGATATCGGTGAAACCGAGGACGTGCGAAACCAGGGCGCCGTGCGGATAGACGCGGCGCTCCTCGGGCCGGAACCACAACCCGGGTATACCAAGTCGGTTGATCTCGTAATACTGCCGCGGCGTCAGGTGACGGCGCAGCCAGACGAAACGGCGTTCGCTGGTGAGCGCGGCGAGCGCTTCGGCGCGGTCGAGGTCCGGCAGCGCGCGGGCAATCTTCGCGGTAGCGTCGGCGGCATCGAACACCCGGGCGGGATCGGCGTACAGCGAATACGTAGCCAGACTGGTGGCCAGCACGACTCCGTTGCGGTCGACGATGTCGGCGCGCTTGGTCGGCGCGGCAATCGCGTGCGGACGCTCCGCGCGCGGCTCCCCGTCACGCTGCAGAACGCTGACATCGACCAGACGCAGGCCGATGGCGGCGAAGCCGATGGCAAACATGACCGTGGTCACGAGCAGCCGGTTGCGGCTGGTCTCGAACGCCTGTTTTTGCGCGCCGTCGATCCGGACCCGATCGATCGCGTGCAGCTCGCTCCGCCGGATTGGATCGAGTGCCGGTCGTTTTCTGCGGCTCATCGGGCCTCCTTATGGCCGGGCATCGCGGCGGGGCCGGCCGTGGGCTGCTTCAGCCCGCCGGCGCCGAATCGTGGCGGCAGTTCGGTCATCCTCATGATGCGGGCGCGGGCGAGCGGCGCCAGCCCGAGATAGCGGCGGCTCAAATCGTCCAGCCTGTCCGGCTGGTTAAGGTAGCTCCACTCGCCAGTCAGGACGTGGATGGCCCGCTCGTCCTCGGCGATATCGCCATTCAGCCGGGCAAGCGTCCGCTCCAACTCCTGGACATCGTATTTCAGGTAGAACAATCCGGCCCCCATAACGGCGGCGATGGCGAGCCAGAGCACCGTGGTGGCGCGAATCAATGCACGCTCCTCCCCGAGTCCGCGATCGCCGCGGCCGGCCAGGGCGGCGCGGCGGTGCGCTCGGCGGCGCGCAGCCGGGCCGAACGGGCGCGCGGGTTGGCCGCGATCTCGTCCGCCGACGGCTTGATCGGCCGCCGGTTCAATAGCAAAAAAGAAGGGGCCGGCCCCTTGGCGTTGGCCGGGAGGTGCCGCGACTCTTTAGGGCCGGCCCCACTCCGCGTCCTCATGAACGACTTGACCCGACGATCCTCCAGCGAATGGAAGGAGACAACGGCGAGGCGTCCTCCGGGAGCGAGGAGCTCCTCGGCCGCATCGAGACCGCGGTCGAGCTCGCCGAGTTCGTCGTTGACGTAGATGCGAAACGCTTGAAAAGTGCGTGTCGCTGGGTCAATGCCGTCCCGGGACGCGGGAACCACGGAGCGGACGAGGGAGGCTAAATCGTCCGTCCGGGTTATGGCTTGGTTCTCGCGATGGGCGACGATGGCGCGGGCCACGCGGCGGGCGCGCCTTTCTTCGCCGTACTCATATATGATGTCCGCCAATTCCTTTTCCGAAAGCGTGTTCGCCGCGTCCATGGCGGACTCGCCGGATTTGTCCATGCGCATGTCGAGCGGGCCGCCCCGGCGAAAGGAGAAGCCGCGCTCGGGTTCGTCGAGCTGCTGGGAAGAGACACCAAGATCGAAGGCGATGCCGTCGACGCCGGTCACATTGCGCGTTCGCAACAGTCCGGCCATGTCGCCGAAACGCCCTTCGACCAACTGCAATTGTTCGCCGAACTCCTTGGTCATCGCGGCGCCGCGGGCGATAGCGTCCGGATCGCGGTCGATGCCCCACACCTTGCATTGGGCGGCCGCCAGGATCGCGCGGCTGTAGCCGCCGCCGCCGAAGGTGCCGTCGACATAGACCGCGCCGGCGCGCGGCCGCAACGCCGCGATCACCTCGGCCGCCATCACCGGCCGGTGTCCGCCCTGGTGTCCGCCGGGCGCCGCCGCGGTTCCGGAGCGCGGGCTCATCGCTGGCGGCCTCGGCCGCGCGGCAGCGGCAGCATGCGGAGACTGACGTTTTGCGATTTGGCGCGATCGAGCGCCTGCTGCTCGTAGGAGCGGTACCGTTCGGGGTTCCATACCTGGAAGGTCGGACCGACGCCGACAAAGATTGCCTGCTCCTCGATCGTGGCAAGCTCGATCAGTGATTTGGGCAACAGCACCCGACCCTCGTTGTCGAACGGCAGCTCCTCGCTGCGCGCCAGAATCAGGCTGGCCAGTTCGCGCTGGTCGGGGGTGTAGAGGTCGGGGTCGTCCAATCCGGCCGCGACCAAAGTGATGCGCTCGTGATCGCAGGCGTCGATCGACCCGGCATCGTAAGAGGGGGAAACGACGATGGCTTGCCCGGAAACCGCGGTACGAAAACGCGCCGGAACGGAAACCCGCCCCTTGCGATCCACCTTGTTCACATAGCTGCCAACGAACGTGGCCATGTGAGCTCCCCCAAGCTCGGTTTGGAAGCCGATAATCGCCTCTGGCGAACCTCGACATCATGGGACCCAGTCCCTCCAATTTGGTAGGAAATGGGATATCATGGGTATTCATGGGCGTCAATGACTTAAATAAGTAAATAAAAGGTTAACAAGAAGTAGCGTGCTTCATTCGCGTGAATGGCAAATGTAGTGGTCGCAACGCGCCCCGATTCGACTTCGAATCGTTGCAGTCGATAAAAACGAAAATTGTGGCGAAACTATGTTCGCAATTTGTTCTATTTGGGGAAAACTTGAATCCGTGCGCGCGAAGCCTGCGCGCCAGCGTCCCAATCCCGATTCGAAGAACAAAGTCGCCAGACGGCCTGTAAGCCGGGTTCTGTCCCCGCGCCCGGACGAACCGGGCGCGGGGGATGGCCATTCATCTGGGACGCCCGTCGCCGGGCGCCTCGTGCGACCTACCCGGGCGGCGGCGCGAAACCACCCGCCGGCGCGAAGCCGGCCTGCCGCCCCTATTCGGTCTTGCTCCCGGTGGGGTTTGCCGTGCCGTCCCCGTTACCGGGAACGCGGTGCGCTCTTACCGCACCCTTTCACCCTTACCCGCGGGCCCATGGGACGCGCGGGCGGTTTGCTTTCTGTGGCACTTTCCCTGGGGTCGCCCCCGCCGGGCGTTACCCGGCACCGTGTTTCCGTGGAGCCCGGACTTTCCTCCCCCCGGCGGGTTGCCCCATTGCCGGGAGGCGGCCATCCGGCCGTCTGGCACCCTAAAAATGGGGATTTTCGGCGATCCAGTCAACCGAGTTGGGCGATCAGCCAGCCGAGCCGGGCCGCCGTTCCGCCGTCGATCCCGCCATCCACGCGGGATGGTCGGAAGTGGCGCTGGAAGGCGGCGAGGACGATTCGGGTTTCCTCGTCGAGCACGCCGGAATTCGGCACTCCGTAGCCGAAGCGCGCCAGCATGGTCTGGATATCGGCCACCGGCGGGATATCTTGCGGTCCTTCGCCCAAATCTTCGGGCCACAGCCCGACGCCGTCGCGGGCCAGCCTTGCCCAGTCGAACAGCTCGCCCGGGTCCTGCTTGCGCCGGGGCGCCACGTCGGAATGGCCGAGCACCCGGGCCGGCGGAATCGGATGCCGCGCCAGAATCTCGCGGGCGAGGTCCGCCAGCGCCGCCATCTGCGCCTCGGGAAACGGGCGATAGCCGAACTCGTGGCCGGGATTGACGATCTCGACGCCGACCGAGCGGCCGTTGATGTCGCTGGCGCCGGCCCAATGGCTCCGGCCCGCGTGCCAGGCGCGCCGGTTCTCGGGCACCAGCGCGTAAACCGTCCCATCCTCGTCGACCATGTAGTGCGCGCTGACCTTGGCCGCCGCCTCGCACATGCGGTCGAGCGCGGCCTCGGCGGTTGCCATTCCGGTGTAGTGCAGCAAAAGGATGTCGACCGGCGTGCCCGCGGGCCGCGCATCGTGGTTGGGGGAGGAGCGCTCGATCGCGTCCATGGCGGTGTCCGGTCTCAGACCTCGGGCTCGGCCAGCTTCGGCCGGCGCAATACGATAACGCTGACGCCGGCCAAGGTCAGCACGCCGCCCACCACCATCTGCCAGCTCAGCACCTCGTCCAGCAGCCAAACGCCGAACAGTACGCCGAAAACGGGCATCAGCAGGATAAACGGCATGGTCTGGTTCACCGGATAGCGCGGCAGCAGGTAATACCACAACCCGTAACCGACGATGGTCACGAAGATCGCCATGAAGGCGATGGCGCCCCAGGCCGCCCAGCTGGCATTGGCGATCGCATCGATCTGGCCGCTCTCGAACAGGGCCGAGGCGAAGAGGAGCTGCGGCGCGGTGAATACCGCCATCCAGGCGTTCGTCGAGAACTCGTTCATCTTGCCCATCTGCCTGACCTGGAAGCTGCCGACGGCCCAGAGAAACGAGGCGGCGATGATCATGGCCAGCGGCGCCAGCTTGCTCTCCATGCGCGGCTCGCCGGCGACGATCACGATGCCAACGAAGGCGACGACCATCGCCGCCGCCCGCCGCCAGCCCAGCTTGTCGCCGAAGAACATGGCCGCCAGCAACGAGGAGAACGGGACCTGGATCTGCACGGCGATTGCGGCGATTGCGGCGTCGACCGCGGTAAGCCCGATGTACATCAGCGAAAAATGCAAGCTGCCCATGACCACGGACACCGCCAGGATCTGCGGCAGCTTGTCCCTCGGGACCGGCACGAAGGCGACCAGCAGCACGGCCACCAGGGTAAAGCGCAGGCCGAGCAACAGGAGCGGCGGAAATTCGGCCAGGGCGATTTTGGCCATGACGAAATTCATGCCCCAGAGCACCATGGTCAGGAGCGCGAGCAGGATATGCGCGGGCTTCATCCGCCGTCCGCCGTGGCGGCGCGGG
>CBDVDY010000030.1:0-17619 GCA_965372875.1 uncultured Alphaproteobacteria bacterium
CGGCGCGCGCTCGAGCCAGGCGTAGGCGACACCGTTGGCCGCCGAGAGCGCGCCCGGCCCGGCCGCGGTCAATACCACGCCGGGAGCGCCGCCGAGCTCCCCGGTCACCGCCGCCATGATGGCGGCGGCCGTCTCGCCTCCGGTGAGCACGAAGTCGATTCCGTGTTCGCCCGCGGCGGCGATGATGTCGAGGCTGCTGCCGCCCCCCGGCACCCCGAATATGCGCGCGACTCCCGCCTCGGCCAGCACCTCGACGATCGCGCCGGCGACGCTCGGTCCATGGCTCATTTGGCGATGGCGGATGCGGGAGCGCCGGCGTCGGCCGTATTGGGGCGCGCCGGCGCGCCGTCCTCGATGATCAGCTGGGCGCCGTTCCGCCCCCGCCAGGTGTCGACGCGCAGATGGCCGGCCAGGTGCAGCGGCCCGCCGCGCGCGTTGAGGAGCGCCTGGCCCAACGCGCTCTCGGCGCTGCGGAAGGCGATGCCCTTGAGCCGTCCGCCACCGCCGATGTCGGAGAGGAAACAGCGCACGTGACCGTTGCCGACGATGTCGGCCTTGGCCACCCGGGCATCCGCGAAGGCGAAACGCGGCTCGGCGTTGCCCATGCCGAACGGGCCGACCGCGGCGATGGTCGCGGCCAGTTCGGCCGAGGCCGCCGGCACCGCCAGCGCGCCATCGATGCCGAGGCTCGGCGTCGTGCCGGCCGCCGCCACCTCGCCGGCGACCCGCTGCGAAAGAAATGCCCGGAAGGCGGCCAGACGATCCGCCGCCACGGTGAACCCGGCCGCCATTTTGTGGCCGCCGCCGTTCAGCACCAGCCCGGCCTGGCGCGCGGCGATGATGGCGCTGCCGAGGTCGACGCCGGCGATCGAGCGGCCCGATCCCTTGCCGATACCGTCGCTGAACGAAATGACGCAGGCCGGACGGTTGAAGCGTTCGACCAGTCGCGAGGCAACGATGCCGACGACTCCGGGGTGCCAGCCCTCGCCCGCCGCGACGATGCAGGGGGCGTCATCCTTCGCTTCACCTTCGGCCTCGGCAAACGCGGCGTCCTTGACCGCCGCCTCGATCGTCTGGCGCTCGCGGTTGTGGGCGTCGAGCCGCTCGGCCAGCGCCAGCGCCCCGCCGGCGTCGCGCGCCGTAAGCAGCCGGGCGCCAAGATCGGACTCGCCGACCCGCCCGCCGGCGTTGACCCGCGGGCCGAGCAGGAACCCCGCGTGATAGGTGCCGGGCGCCTCGCGCATACCGGCCACGTCGGCGAGCGCGGCCAGCCCCGGATTGCCGCGCCGCGCCATCACCGCCAGCCCGCGCGCCACGAAGGCGCGGTTGAGGCCCAATAGCGGCACCGAATCGCAGACCGTGCCCAGCGCCACCAGGTCGAGCCACTGCATCAGATCCGGCTCGGCGCGGCCGCCATCCCGATACCAGCCGGTCTCGCGAAGCCGCCGGTTGAGCGCCACGACAAGCAGAAAAGCGACACCGACCGCGGCCAAATGTCCAAGCGAGCTGGAATCGTCCAGCCGGTTGGGATTGACCACGGCGTAGGCGGTCGGCAGGCGCGGCTCGGCCGCATGGTGGTCGACCACGATCACCTCGAGACCGGCGGCCGCGGCCTGCTCCAGCGCCTCGTGCGCGGTGATCCCGCAATCGACCGTTACCACCAGCGAAGCGCCCTCCTCCTTGAGGCGGCGCAGGGCCGGGCCGTTGGGGCCATAGCCCTCGGCGATGCGGTCGGGGATGTAGATCCTGAGCGCCGCGCCGGCCGCTTCGAAATAGCGCTGCAGGAGCGCCGAAGAGGTGGCGCCGTCCACGTCGTAATCGCCGAAAACGGCGACGCTCTCGCCGTCGGTTATGGCCCGGGCAAGCCGGTCGGCGGCCTTGTCCATATCGGCGAGCCGCGAAGGGTCCGGCAGGTAATGGCGGATCGTCGGATTGAGCCAGGCCTCGCCGTCGTCCAGGGTGACGCCGCGGGCGGCCACGATGCGGCCGACGATCTCGGGCACACCCAGGCGCTGCGCGAAGGCCAGACCGGCGCGCTCGTCGGCGAGGCGCATGCGCCACCGCTTGCCGGCAAACGATTGCTCGACTCCCAGGACGCCTTGGGCCTCCCCGGCCATTGGCCTTACTCCTCGGTCGGCTCGAAGCCGGTCTTGCGGGTAAAGTCGTGCTGCGCCTCGATCACCCGCACGGTGCCGGACTTCGAGCGCATGACGATCGAATGCGTCGCCGCGCCGCCGCTAAAGCGGCGTACCCCGCGCAGCATCGAGCCGTCGGTTACGCCGGTCGCCGCGAACATCACGTCGCCACCGGCCATGTCGGTCATCGAGTATTTACGGTCGAGGTCCTCGATGCCCCAGCGCGCCGCGCGCGCCCTCTCGTCGTCGTTGCGGAACATCAACCGCCCCTGCATCTGCCCGCCGATGCAACGAAGCGCGGCGGCGGCCAGCACGCCCTCGGGCGCGCCGCCCGATCCCATATAGACATCGACGCCGCTTTCCGGCCGTGTCGTTGCGATCACGCCGCTGACATCGCCGTCCGAGATAAGCTGGATGCGGGCGCCGGATTCGCGCACGCGGGCGATCAGTTCGGCGTGCCGCGGACGGTCCAGGATGCAGGCGACCAAATCGGCGACCCCGATTTTCTTGGCCTTGGCCAGCTCGGCCAGGTTCTTGCCGGGGTCCTCGTCCAGATCGACGATTTCCGGCGGCAGGCCGCCGCCCACCGAAATTTTGTCCATGTATACGTCGGGCGCGTTCAGGAACCCGCCTTCCTCGGCCATGGCGATGACGGCGAGCGCGTTCTGCCCGCCCTTGGCGGTGATCGTCGTGCCCTCGAGCGGGTCCAGGGCGATATCGATCCTGGGCCCGCCGGCGCCGACTTTCTCGCCGATATACAGCATCGGCGCCTCGTCGCGTTCGCCCTCGCCGATGACGACGGTACCCTCGATGGCGAGCGCGTTGAGCGCGTGGCGCATGGCGTCGACCGCGGCCTGGTCGGCCGCGCGCTCGTCGCCGCGTCCCATGAGACGGGAGGCGGACAGCGCCGCCGCCTCGGTAACGCGCACGGCTTCCAGCGCGAGATTGCGGTCCATGGCTGAAGGTTTGTCGGCCATCGCTCCCCCTCTGTCCGGCATTGCCTTGCCGCGATTATAAATCTTCTATGCGAATCATACAGGGGGGTTCGAGCACCGAATCGAGAGCGGCGATCTGGCCGAGCGCCCGCATCATTCCCTCCTCTTCGGTCTCGTGCGAAGTCAGCACCACCGGCACCGCCTCGTCCGGCGACCGCCCCCGCTGCAACAGCGATTCCATCGATACTTCCTCATCGCGAAAGGATGCCGTGATCGCCGCCAGCACGCCGGGCTGGTCGGTCACCATCAGGCGGATGTAGTACGAGCCGCGGTGGCGCTTCATGGGCGCGGCGGCCGCCTTTTCGAGCGCCGCCGCGGGTACGCCGAAGGTGGGCGCCCGAATGCCGCGCGCGATGTCGACGATGTCCGCCGCTACCGCCGATGCCGTCGGGCCGGCACCCGCGCCCTGGCCCTCGTACACCGTCGAGCCAACGAAATCCCCGACGGCGACGACCGCGTTGAGCACGCCGTCGACGGTGGCGATAGCCGCGTTCTCGGGCACCATGCAGGGATGCACGCGCTGCTCGACGCCGTGCTCGGTGCGCCGCGCCGTCGCCAAAAGCTTGATGCGGTAGCCCAACTCGTCGGCATACTCGATATCGAGCGGCGAGACGTGGCGAATACCTTCGGTGTAGACGCCGGCGAAATCCACCTCGGTGCCGAAGGCGACACTGGTCAGTATGGCGAGCTTGTGGGCCGCGTCGACGCCGTCCACGTCGAAGCTGGGGTCGGCCTCCGCATAGCCGAACCGCTGTGCCTCGGCCAACACCTCCTCGAACGAGCGGCCCGATTCGCGCATGGTCGAGAGGATGTAGTTGCTGGTGCCGTTCAAAATGCCGTAGATGCGCTGAATCCGGTTCGCGGCGAGCGCCTCGCGCAGGCTTTTGATAATTGGGATACCGCCGGCGACCGCCGCCTCGTAGGCGAGCGACACGCCCTTGTCCTCCGCCGCTCGCGCGAGCGCCGTGCCGTGCAACGCCACGAGCGCCTTGTTCGCGGTAACCACGTGGCGGCCGGCCGAGATTGCCGCCTCGCACACCGCTTTGGCGATCCCGTCCGAGCCGCCGATGAGCTCGACCACCACCTCGGCGTCGGCCTCGCGCGCCATCGCCTCGGCGTCCTCGAACCAGTCGTAACCGGATATGTCGATGTCGCGGTTGCGGCCCCGGTCGCGCGCGGAAACGGCGGTGACACGGATCGGCCTGCCGCAGCGTTGCGCCAGAACATCTTTCTGTTCCCGCAGCAGCCGAATCGTCCCGGACCCGACGGTGCCGAGCCCGGCGACCGCGATGTTAAGCGGGCCGCTCACGAAACCGTGGCCCGCGGCTTCGAATGCCGGCTCCCGCCGGCCAGGGAATCGGCGTTCGCGAGGAAGCTCTTGATGTTTTTTGCCGCCTGGCGAATGCGCTGGCGGTTCTCGACCAGGGCGACGCGCAAAAAGCCCTCGCCGTACTCTCCGAAACCGATGCCGGGGGCAACCGCGACCTTGGCCTCCTCGAGCAACATCTTCGAAAACGCCAGCGAGCCGACGTTGGAAAACCGTTCGGGCATCGGTATCCAGGCGAACATGGTAGCGCGCGGACTGGTCACCTCCCAGCCGGCCCCGGCGAGGCTCCTGACCAGCACGTCGCGGCGCTCGCGATAGCGATTGCGAATTTCCACGAGACAATCCTGCGGTCCATTCAACGCCGCCGTCGCCGCGACCTGGAGCGGCGTGAACGCGCCATAATCCGTATACGACTTGACGTGCGCCAGCGCGGCGATGAGCCGCTTGCTGCCGCTGGCGAAGCCGATGCGCCAGCCCGGCATGGAATAGGTCTTGCTCATCGACAGGAACTCGATGGCGATATCCTTGGCGCCGGGCACTTCCAGGATCGAGGGCGGCGGCGTTCCATCGAAGTAAATCTCGGCGTAGGCAAGATCGGAAATCACGAACAGCTCGTTACGGCGGCAGAAATCGACCAGCTCGGCGTAGAAATCGAGGTCAACCGTCTTGGCCGTGGGATTGGACGGAAAGTTGACCACCACGGCCACCGGCCGCGGCACCGAATGGCGTACGGCGCGCGAGAGCTCGGTCATGAAATCGTGGTTCGGCGTGCTCGGTATGTGGCGCACCGCCGCGCCGGCCATGATAAAGGCATAGGAATGGATCGGATAGGTCGGGTTCGGCACCAGCACCACGTCGCCCGGCGCGGTAATCGCCTGTGCCAGATTGACCAAACCCTCCTTCGAGCCGATGGTGACGATGGTTTCGCGCTCCGGATCGATGTCGACGCCGAACCGGCGGTCGTAATAGGCCGCGATCGCCTTGCGCAGGCCCGGAATGCCGCGCGAGGTGGAATAGCGGTGCGTACGCGGATCCTGAACGGTTTCGATCAGCTTATCGATCACGTGCTGGGGCGCCGGGCTGTCGGGATTGCCCATGCCGAAATCGATGATGTCCTCGCCGGCCGCGCGGGCGCGCGCCTTCATCTCGTTCACCTCGGCGAACACGTAGGGCGGCAGACGCTTCAGGCGGTAAAATTCCTGGTCCATGTCTCTCCGGGACGCGATCCGGGGCGCCGGCGTCTTGGCGCCGCGGCGCCCACAAAATGGCGGGCGGTTCCCGCCGCCGTGATTATGTAGCGCCGGACTATGGCAGAATCGAGTTAATTCTTGGCCCGGTCGAGGTACACCTCGACCCGGTGATTCTCCGCGCCGCGCGCCGTGTTTCCCGGCGGCGCGGCCGGTTCGGTATCACCCTTCGCCTCGACCGAAAGCTGGTCGCGGCCGAGGCCGAGACTCACCAGCACCCTGGCCACGGAATTGGCCCGGCCGATCGACATATTAAATTTGGCGAGCCTGTCCTTGATGGGGTCGGCGTCCAAGCTGTTGCTGTCGGTGTGGCCGATAATGCGGAGCGTGCCGCCATACCGCCGCTGTACCGCGACGACTTCACGCAGATAGCGTACCGTGTCGTCCGGCATCTTGGTCGAATTCTCCGGGAAGCGGACCGTGACGATGCGCACGGATTCCGCCGTCGCGGTCTGCTTGGATTCGCCGGGCTTGATCTCCGGCGGTAGCGACGCCTCCTCGACCGGGGTGCGGGGCGCCTTGGCGATCGGCGCGACGAGTTTCGGATAGAGGCGCGGCGGCGGTCCGTCCGCGTAGCGGGCGTTGGCGCGGTCGGCAAGCAGGCCCTCCTGGATGATGACGCGCTGCTCGGGCGTCGAAGTCTTCGGCGCTTCGGGCACGGACGATAGTTTCGGATAGGTCGATTCGCCCGCGACCTTGGTAATTCGAGGCTCGTCGGGCTTGGCCTCCTCGGCATCCTCGCCGGTCGTTATCTTCTTCTCGTCCTTGTCGAACCAGTTGATCGGATTGGCGGCGCTGGCGGCTTTGGATATGGCGTCGCCGATATCATCGACGGTGGAGCACGCCCCAAGCGTCAGAGAGGACACGAATAAAATCGCGTAAGACAGTGTAATATATCGTTTCATGGGATTTTCTGTCGGCGTTCACTTGTTGCAATGTTTTGCTCGGTATATGTCCTATTGATGTAGCGCGATCGCCCGAATTTTGCAAATCGGCCGATCATCGTATAAGAGATGGCATCGGTCCCCACCTGGGAATTCAGCGGAATCCGGGCGTTAGGGCTGGTATCCCTTGTTCGGGCCACTTCACGCCGACCCGGGCATCCATAGGAATTCCACGATGGCTGATCGACCGGATTCGGGCTCGGACCACCCCAAGGCCAAGAACGCCGCCAGCGCGGCCGATCCCGCCGAGGCGATCGCGGCCATGACCCGGATCGCCGAGAAAAGCCAGCGGCTGGTTGCCGACTTTCTGGCCCGACAGCCTACCGGGGCACGGACGGGGATGGCCGATCCGCTGAATATTGGCGGCGCGTTCATGGAGATGACTAGCCGCATGCTGAGCGACCCGGCAAAGCTGGTCGAGGCGCAGACCGCGCTGTGGCGCGATTACACGGATCTTTGGCAGCGCACGGCGAAGCGGATGATGGGCGAGGACGTCGAGCCCGCCGTGGCGCCCGCGCCCGGCGACCGCCGTTTCAAGCACGAGGACTGGACCGAAAACGCCCTCTTCGATTTCATCAAGCAGTCCTATCTGCTGTCGGCCCGTTGGCTGCAATCCTCGGTCCGCGAGGTCGAGGGTCTGGACGAGCAGACGGCCAGGAAGGTGGATTTCTATACCCGTCAGTTCGTCGACGCCATGGCGCCCAGCAACTTCGTCATGACCAACCCCGAGGTGCTGCGCGCGACCCTAGAAAGTGGCGGCGAGAACCTCATCAGGGGGCTGGAAAACCTGATCGAGGACATGGAGAGCGGCGACGGGCAAATCGCCATTCGCATGACCGACCCCGACGCCTTCGAGGTCGGCGGCAATATTGCCGTCTCGCCCGGCAAGGTGATCTTCCAGAACGACCTGATTCAGCTCATCCAATACGCGCCGGCGACCGAGACGGTGTACGGGCGGCCGCTGCTGATCATCCCGCCCTGGATCAACAAGTTTTACATCCTCGACCTCAAGCCCGAGAACTCGTTCATAAAATGGGCGGCCGAGCAGGGCCACACGGTTTTCGTCATCTCATGGGTCAACCCGGACGAAAGCCTGGCCGACAAGACCTTCGAAAATTACATGACCGAAGGGCCGCTGGCGGCGCTGGACGCGATGGCGAAGGCGACCGGCGAGCGCGAGGCCAACGTCATCGGCTATTGCCTGGGCGGCACGTTGCTCGCCGGCACCCTGGCCTACATGACCGACAAGGGCGACGACCGGATCAAAAGCGCCACCTATTTTGCCGCCATGGTCGATTTCAAGGAAGCCGGCGAAATTTCGGTTTTCATCGACGAGGAGCAGATCGCCAGCCTGGAAGCGCGGATGGAAGAGAAGGGCTATCTCGAGGGGCACGACATGGCCACCACCTTCAACATGATGCGCTCCAACGATTTGATCTGGTCCTTCGTCATCAACAACTACCTCCTAGGCAAGGATCCGTTTCCCTTCGACCTGCTTTACTGGAATTCCGATTCGACCCGCATGCCGGCGGCGATGCACGGCTTCTACCTGCGCAACATGTATCTGGAGAACCGGCTGATCGAGCCCGGCGGCATCAGCATCGGCGGCGTGCCCATCGATCTCTCGACGATCCAGACGCCGAGCTACATTCTGTCCTCGCGCGAGGACCACATCGCGCCGTGGAAATCGACCTATACCACGACCCAGATCTATGGCGGACCGGTCAAGTTCGTGCTCGCCGCCTCGGGCCACATCGCCGGCGTCGTCAACCCACCGGCGGCCGGAAAGTACTGCCATTGGACCAACAGCAGGAAACCCAAGAACCCCGACACTTGGGTCAAGGGCGCCGCCGAACATCCAGGGTCATGGTGGCCCGACTGGGACAAATGGGTCGCCAAATTCGGCGGCAAGAAAGTCCCGGCGCGCACCCCGGGCGACGGCGAACTCGCGCCCATCGAGGACGCGCCCGGCTCGTACGTGCTGGTCAAGTCGGCGGATTAGGGGAACAAAGGCTCCTGCTCGAGGCCGGTGGTCTCGGGCAGGCCGTACATCACGTTCATCGACTGGATGGCCTGGCCCGAGGCGCCCTTGACCAGATTGTCGATGACCGAGATCAGGATCGCCCGCCCGGCGATGCGGTCGGGAAACACGCCGATCAGGCAATGGTTCGAGCCGCGCACGTGCCGGGTCGCCGGCGAGACGCCTTCGGGCAGCACGCGCACGAAGGGCTCGTCCACGAAGCGATCGGCCAGCGCCGCGCGCAGCGAGGCCGGGCTTTCGCCCTCGGCGAGCTTCACGTAGATCGTCGACAGGATGCCGCGGTTCATGGGCATCAGGTGCGGCGTGAAATTGACCGTGACGGGCCGTCCGGCGGCGCGGGACAGTTCCTGCTCGATTTCCGGCGCGTGCCGGTGCCCGGCGATGCCGTAGGCGTGGATGCCCTCGGCGACCTCGCCGAACAGCATCGATTCCTTGAGCGCCCTACCCGCGCCCGTGACGCCCGACTTGGAATCGATGATGATGTCGTCGAGCAAGATCTTGCCGGCCTTGATCAACGGTGCCAGCGGCAGCACCGCCGAGGTGGGATAGCAGCCCGGGCTGGCCACCAGCCGCGCCGCGCGGATATCGTCGCGGGCAAACTCGGTCAGGCCATAGACCGCCTCCTCTTGCAGATCCGGCGCCAGATGCGCCTGGCCGTACCATTCGGCATAGGTGTCCAAATCGGCAAGGCGGAAATCCGCCGACAGGTCGATGATCTTGAGTTCGCGCGGCAGCTTGGCGACGATCGCCTGCGTCGTCGCGTGCGGCAGGCAGCAGAACACGGCGTCGAGGCCCGACCAGTCGACGTCGTCGATTTTCACCAAGGACGGCAGGTCGAGCCCGCCGAGATGTGGAAACACCTCGGCCACCGGTTGGCCGGCGTGGCGCTCGGCGGTGAGCGCGCGGATATCGACCCGCGGGTGATGCGCCAAAAGGCGCAGCATCTCCGCCCCGCTATAGCCGCTGGCGCCGAGGATTCCGGCTCTTACGTTATTCGATAACGCGTTCATCGCTGCTCATATTCGATCACAGTTGCGCCGGCGGCGCGCCCCGCCGGCCATGCCATAACACAATCCTGGCCCGGCAATCGAGCCTTTGCGTGGCGCCGGCCGCGCTTCCGGGCTACGATACGCGCCATGTCCAGGGCCAGCCTCAGTTTTACCCTTCCGCTTTCGCCGCCGGCGGCCGGCGAGTTGGTTTCGCGCGCCTTCGTGGCCGGGCGCTGGAAAGTGCTGGACGACGGCGGCACCCATTTCCTCGCCCGCGAGGAGATCGACATTTTGTCCCGCTTTTTTCGCCATCCCGGCAAGATCGCCGTCTTCCTGCGCGAGCAGTCCGGGGATGAAACCCGGGTCGAACTGCACGGCTCGATCTTCGGCATTGGGCCGCTGCAAAATTCCCGCATTCGCAAAATTCTCGCCGCCTTTCGCGGTGCCGTCGAGGACGCCGCCGGCTGACCGGCCAAGCCAAGCACAACAAGAAAGGGCGCCCGCCGGGACGCCCTCTCGGAAATCGAAATTCCGTGCGTCCTAGCGTTTCGAGAACTGGAAGCTTCGTCGCGCCTTGGCCTTGCCGTATTTCTTACGCTCCACGACGCGGGCGTCGCGCGTCAGGAAGCCGCCTTTCTTGAGCACCGGCCTGAGCGCCGGTTCGTAGTAGGTCAGCGCCTTGCTGATGCCGTGGCGCACGGCGCCCGCCTGCCCCGACAGGCCGCCGCCCGAGACCGTGACGTTGACGTCGTACTGGCCGGCGCGCTCGACCGCCGCGAAGGGCTGGTTTATGACCATGCGCAGCACCGGCCGCGCGAAATATATTTCCACCTCGCGCCCGTTGACCATAATTCGCCCGGCTCCCGGCTTGATCCACACCCGGGCCACGGCGTCCTTGCGCTTGCCCGTGGCGTAGGCGCGCCCCTGGGCGTCGAGCTGGGGCTCGGCGGGCGGCGCGACCACCGGCGCCGGTGCTACGGCGTCGGCGAGCGCGCCTTCGGGCATGACGTCGGCGAGGGTCGCTTGATCTTCGTCGGCCATCTCTTAAGCGCTCCTCTTGTTTTTCGGGTTGAGGGCGGCGACGTCCAGCGTCTCCGGCGCCTGGGCCTCGTGCGGATGCTCGGCGCCAGTGTAGACTTTCAGCTTTTTGAGCTGCTGGCGGCCGAGCGGGCCTTTGGGCACCATGCGCGTTACCGCCTTGATGACCACCTCTTCGGGATGCTTGCCGTCCAATATCTGGCCGGCGGTGCGGCTCTTGATGCCGCCCGGATAGCCGGTGTGGCGATAGTAGATCTTGTCGCTGCGCTTCTTGCCGGTGAGCCGCACCTTCTCGGCGTTGACGACGACGATATTGTCGCCGCAATCGATGTGCGGCGTGAAGGTGGGCTTGTGCTTGCCGCGCAGGCGGTTGGCGACGATTACGGCGAGGCGGCCCAGTACCAGGCCCTCGGCGTCGATCAGGTACCACTTCGCCTCTACTTCGCTCGGCTTGGCCGAATAAGTTGTCATCACTGGCCTTCGCGGTTTCAAAGCGCCCCGACGGGTCGGGGCCGGGAAAACGGCGCGGAGCCCGGCACGGGCGCTGTCGAATTCGTCTTCGCCACCCGCGCGGCTCCGCTTACCGGGCCGCAGTATGCGCAAAAAATCGTCCCTGTCAATCGCGAAAACTCATTTTTTGCAGAGTGTTAGCAGTGCGGTAATATACTACCGCGCAGCGCTTTTCCCGGCCTCGCGGGGTGCGCGTGCGTAGGTGCCGGTGACGTGGGCGACGGGGTCCTCCTCGCCCTCGGCGTAGACGAGGACCTCGCAGATCACCAGCCGGCGCCCGCCCTTCAGCATCCGCGCCTCGGCGACAACATCGCAGCCGAACGCGCCGCGCAGGAAATGCGTGTGCATGCTGGTGGTCAGCGCGTGCGCGCCCGCCTCGTCGATGCTCATGACCACCGCGTACATGGCGCTGTCGGCGAGGGCCATGATCGCCGGGCCGCTGACGGCGCCGCCCATGCGCACGAGGTCGGCGCGGTACGGCAGGCGCACGGTGGCCACGCCCCAGCCGATCGCCTCGGCCCGAACGCCGAGATAGGCGGCAAAGGCCATTTCCTCGTGGACCAGGCGATTGAACTCGTCGGGCGACGTTTTGGGCGGGTCTTGTCGAGCATCCGGCGCCATGCCTTTTGCTTAGCCTAGATTGACGTTTACGTAAAGGTTAAGTAGCCTTTCCTCGGACGCCAGGGACCGGCCCTGGAAGGGTCGAACCGAGAAAGGTCGAACCGAATTGATGAAGCCAGGAGATTTGCCATGAGCGTGCGCGTGGAGAAGGACGGCCCCGTCACCACCATCATCAACGACCGGCCCGAGGCGCGGAACGCCGTCGACCCGGAGCACGCCGACGCGCTGGTCGAGGCATTTTTGGCGTTCGACGCGGATTCCGGCGCCGACGTCGCCGTATTCTGGGGCGCGGGCGGCGCCTTCTGCGCCGGCTGGGACCTGAAATATGTCGACTCGCTTATCGGCCGGGAGAGCCCCGTCGCCCATCTCGATTTTCCGGTCGACGGTGGCACGCCGCCGCGCGGACCGCTCGGTCCCTCGCGCCTCGATCTCTCGAAGCCGGTGATCGCGGCGGTCGCCGGACCGGCGGTCGCGGGCGGCATGGAGCTGGCGCTTTGGTGCGACCTCAGGGTGATGGAGGAGGACGCTTATATCGGCGTCTACTGCCGGCGCTGGGGCATCCCGCTGATCGACGGCGGTACCGTGCGCCTGCCGCGTCTGGTCGGCCAGGGACGGGCGATGGAGATCATCCTCACCGGCCGCAAGGTGCCGGCCGAGGAATGCCTGCGCATCGGCGCCTGCGAAAAAATCGTGCCGAACGGCGAATCGCGCCAGGCCGCCGAGGCGCTGGCGCACGAGATCGCGCGCTTTCCCCAGGACTGCGTGCGCGCCGACCGCCGCTCGGTTTATTTGCAGCACGGCCTTACGGTGCGCCAGGCGCTGGAAAGCGAATGGCGGAACAGCGCCGGGGTCGTCCGGTCCGAGGGCGCGGCGGGTGCGGGACGGTTCGCCGGCGGCAAGGGGCGGCACGGCGATTACGGCGATATCTGAGGGACGCGGAATGGCCCAGGAAGTCGTTCTCTCGGGCTACAGCCCCGGCGCGATCGGCCGAATTATCGAGTTGCACGCGCGATACTACCACGACAACTGGGGCTTCGGCCTGTTCTTCGAGTCCAAGGTCGCGGCCGAGTTGGCCGAATTCCTCGGCCGCTACGACGAGGCCAGCGATTTGTTTCGCATCGCGACGCGGGGCGACCGGATCGTCGGCGCGATTGCCATCGACGGACGCGGCGAGCCGGCGGACGGCGGAGGCGGGGTGGCGCGCCTGCGTTGGTTCATCACGGCGCCCGAAGCCCAGGGCGCCGGTGTCGGCCGGTTGCTGATGGACGAGGCCATCGGTTTTTGCAAGCGCGCGCGCTTCGACCGAATCTATCTCTGGACATTTGCCGGGCTTGACGCCGCGCGTCACCTATACGAATCGTCGGGCTTCACGCTTGTCGAGGAACACGACGACGACCAGTGGGGCGAGACGGTCACCGAACAGAAGTTCGTCCTCGATCTCCGATAGGGCTGCGCCGCGCGTCTCCCCATGCTAGAATAGGGCACCTCGACCGGACCAAAAGGGGGAGCGAACGCATGGGCCGGATTATCAGGTTGGCGATATTGTGCGCCGCGCCGATGGCGGCATCTCTTGTTTCCTATACGGCGGCGGCGGGCGAGCACAGCCTCCAAGTCCGCGAATTCGCCCTGGCCCGCGGCGTCACCGACCGCGAACCGACGGGCGTTACCGATAGCTTCGGCCGCGAGGACGCCCGTGCCTACGCCTTTGCGCGGATCGGCAACGACGCCGAGCCGGCCACTTTGTTCTTCGTCTGGCGCCGGGGCGAAAAGGTGCACGGCGTCTACACCAGCACCATCGGCACCTCCAAGAGTTGGCGGGTATGGAGCTATGTTTCGCTGCGGCCCGGTCCGTGGAAGGTCGAACTGGTGACCCAAAGCGGCAAGATAATCGCGGAACGATCTTTCTACATCGAGTGAATGGCGTTCAGCCGATTCGCAATCTTTCCACCGCGTCCATGTCGAAGGTAAAGCCGATTCCGGGCCCCTCCGGCATGGCGATCATGCCGTCCTTCAGCGCCATCCGTTCGTTGTAGAGCGGTTCGAACCAGGGCATGTGCTCGAGGTAGTTGACGTTCTCGCAGCCGCCGGCGATGGCCAGGCTCTGCTCGGAAAAAATATGCGGCGAGACCGGAATATCGTGCTCGGCGGCCAAAGCCGCGATGCGGCGGAATTCGCCGTACCCGCCAACGCGCTGCAGATCCGGCATCAGGATATCGGCCGCCCCGGCCTCGATCATCGCCGCCAGCCCGTCGCTTGTGTATTCGCTTTCGCCCGAGGCCAGGGGCGTGTCGATGGCCGCCCGGATCGCCGCGTGCCCCTTGAGATCGGTATAGGGAACCGGCTCCTCGAACCAGACCAGATTGCTGGGCGCCAGCGCCTTGGCCAGATCGATGGCGCGCGCGACATTCAGGCTTTGGTTGGAATCGACCATCAGGTCGATGTCCGGCCCGACCGCCTGGCGCACCGCGGCGACGCGCGCCACGTCCTCCGCGATCTCGGGCTTGCCCACGCGGACCTTCATGGCGCGGAAGCCCTGCCGCAGAAATCCGTGCGCCTCCGCGACCAGTTCGTCCACCGGCTGCGACAGCCACAGCCCGCCGCTGGCATAGGCCTTGATCGCATCGCGGCGGCCGCCGAAGTGGCGGTGGAGCGGCACGCCCGCCGCCTTGCCGATCAGGTCCCAGCAGGCGACCTCGACGCTCGACATGCCGATGATCGTGACCCCGCGCCAGCCGATGAAGTTCACATCCGCCCACATGGCCCGCCAGATGTCCTCCACCTCGTGCGGGTCGCGGCCGACGACGAGCGCCTCCAGACTGCGTGCCATCGCCTCCAGCACGTCGAGCCGGGCGGCGTTCATGGTGAACATATAGCTCTCGCCGGTGAGCCCCGCGTCGGTATCGAGAAACACCAGGACGCAGCCGACCGAGCGGACGTCGTGGATCGCGGTCTTGATCGGTCGGTCGAGCGGCACATCGACCCGGACCGTGCGCATGCCGGTGATTTTCATGAAACTTATCGGGGCCTCACGGGCCCTCCCAGGAAAAATTGGAATAGATCGCGTGCGTACCCTCGGTATCGAGGAGCATGCCCCGGTCGGCGAATTGGGTGGTCCCCAGCGCCAGCGCCTGCGTCGCCGCGTGAATCTGGTTGTGGACGTTTTCGAGCCGCGCCTCGCCCGCCTTGTCGTGCGATTTGATGGCCTCGACGCTGGTTTCCATCATGCCCTCGATGCGCATGGTTTTGCGCTTGCCCTCGTCCCGGTACTCGATCGCGACGCGCTGGATCTCCAGCCAGTCGGTCACGAATGCCGCGAGCGTCGCCCAGTTGCCCCCGGCTTCTCCCTTGAACATGGATTCGAGCGCCCTGCCCTGCGCCTCGTCGCAGCGCTCGTCGAGATAGATCGCCTCGCGCCAGCCGCCGTCCACCATGCGTTGCGGGGTTTCCACCACGATGAAGACGTTGAGTCCGTCGAGGCGCGCGCCCCTCATAGCGCCCTCATCGAAATGGATGGCCCAGTGGCCGAGGCAGCGCTCGAAATCGCACAGGTTTTTGTAGTTCAGATGCGCCGGGCAAAGGAGCCGGCAATTGCAGTTCTCGAATAGCAGGCCCTTGGCCCACCATGAATTTCGGGTCACGCTCCCTCCTCCTCCTCCCCGTCCGGTCGTTGCACCAAGGTTAGCCGAAGCCTGGGCCGAAATCGAGGCTTGCCGCGGCCAGGATCGATGCCGGCGCATGGCTGTTTGGCCCGCCCATGCCCGGCGATTTGGATTGAATTCCGGGCCCAAAACAGGCACATATAATGGTAGGCAGGGCGCGGGTTTTGTGGAGAAAACGGCGATGAGCACGACCACCAAGGCGAAACCCGGAACCCCCGGCGGCGAGGCCGTCCTCTTGCGCCGGGACCAGGACGGCGTCGCCACGCTGACGTCGAACCGGCCGCAATCGCGGAACGCCATGTCGGTCGAGCTGATGGACATGATGCAGCGCGAGCTGGACGCCATCGCCGACGACGAAAACACGCGGGTCGTCGTTATTGCCGCCGTCGGCCCGGCCTTTTGCGCCGGCCACGACATGAAGCAAATCCGCGCCAACCCCGGCCTGGAAAATTACAAATCCCTGTTCCAGCGCTCGAGCCGGCTGATGCAGACCATCGTGCGGCTGCCCAAGCCGGTGATCGCCCGCGTCCACGCCACGGCCACCGCCGCCGGGCTGCAACTGGTCGGCTCGTGCGATCTCGCAATCGCCGCGCGCTCGGCCACCTTCGCCACGCCGGGGGTGCATATCGGCCTGTTCTGCTCGACCCCGATGGTGGCGCTTTCGCGCAACGTCGGCCGCAAGCGGGCGATGGAGATGCTGCTGACCGGCGAGGAGATCGATGCCGAGACCGCGCTCGACTGGGGCATCGTCAACCGGGTCGTCGACGACGACAAGCTCGACGAGGCGGTCGCCGAACTCACCGCCAAGATCGTCGACAAGTCGCCGCTCACCATCGCCATCGGCAAGGAGGCGTTCTACCGCCAGACCGAGCTCGACTTGGCCCACGCCTACGACTACGCCACCGAGGTCATGGCCCGCAACATGCTGGCCAAGGACGCCGAGGAAGGCATCGACGCCTTCCTCGAAAAGCGCAAGCCGATCTGGAAGGGCAAGTAGACTCTCCCCTAATCCGGCGGGATAGCCGCGCGCGCCCTCGCCCTCGCCAAACCACCGCTTGCCATCGCCGCGTCTTGCGGGCAAGTTTGGCCGCATGAGCGAGCTAGCCTACAGCAACGATACCCTGCTCGGCGTGCTGCGGTCCTGCCGCACCATCGCCATGGTCGGTGCCAGCCCGAACTGGGTGCGGCCGAGCTTTTTCGCCATGAAGTACCTCCAGGCCAAGGGCTACCGGGTGATCCCGGTCAACCCGCGCGCCGCCGGCGATAAGATCCTCGGCGAGACCGCCTACGCAAGCCTTACCGACGTCCCCGAGCGCTTCGACATTGTGGACATCTTCCGCCGGGCCAAGGACGTGCCGCCGATCGTCGACGAGGCCGTGGCACTCAAGGACCGGAAGGGCATCAAGTGCGTCTGGCTGCAGCTCGGCATCCGCCACGACGCGGCCGCGAGGAAGGCTGGCGACGCCGGCCTGACGGTGATCATGAACCGCTGCATCAAGATCGAGTTCGGGCGGCTATCGGGCGAGCTTTCCTGGGGCGGCATCAATTCCGGCATCATCTCCAGCCGCCGGCGCAAGCTGATCGCATGACCGGCGAGGCCGACAAGCCCGCGCCGGACAAGCGGCCATTCGGTTTCGAGACCCGCGCGGTCCATGCCGGCGCTCCGCCCGAGCCGGTGACCGGCGCGCGCAACATGCCGATCTACCAGACCACGGCCTACGTCTTCGACGACGTCGATCACGCCGCCTCGCTCTTCAACCTCCAGACCTTCGGCTACATCTATTCGCGCCTGACCAACCCCACCGTGGCGGCGCTCGAGGAACGGGTGGCGAGCCTCGAGGGCGGCCGCGCCGCGGTCGCCTGCGCCACCGGCCACGCGGCGCAACTGCTCGCCTTTTTCACGCTGCTGGAGCCGGGCGACGAATTCATCGCCTCGCCCTATCTCTATGGCGGCTCGGTCACCCAGTTCACGCACAGCTTCAAAAAGCTCGGCCTGACCTGCCACTTCGTCGATCCGGCCGACCTCGGCGCGGTGAAAAAGGCGCTGACGCCCAAAACCAAGGCGATCTTCGTCGAATCGCTCTCCAACCCCGGCGGCGTGATCGCCGACCTC
>CBDVDY010000031.1:0-16866 GCA_965372875.1 uncultured Alphaproteobacteria bacterium
TACGCCCAGGGCGACGGCGAGGTCTCCGGCACCGCCATCGAGATGGGCGCCGTGGTCACGGTCAAGACGGCGATCCGCAAGGGCCAGGGCGCCTTCGTGAAAATGCCGCATTTCGAGGGCGGGGCGCAGCTCAAGAAGCTGGCGCCGGAGAAATTTTATGCCACCACCGGCGTGCCGCTCAAGAACGCCGGCGAAGTGCCGATCTATTCGGCGTATCTCGGCGGCGAGAAGCTCGGGCCGCTCTCCAACCTCTCGGAGGATCTGGAATTGGCGGCGCGCAACGCGCTTCTGGCGATGATCGACTGGATGGTCAGGAACAAGGGGCTGACCCCCGAACAGGCCTACATCGTCTCCAGCGCCGCGGTGGATTTGCGCATCGGCCAAATGGTCGACGTGCCCAACTATATCGTCTCCGCGATTGTGCCGCTGACGATATTCGACGACGAATAGGCGAGGCCGGATAAACAGGCTAGATTGGCCGGGCGGGGGCGTAAGCCTCCGCCCGGTTTTCATTTAGGCAGGCGCAAGATGCCGACCATGCGACGGCGGACATTCCTCGAACTGACGCTTGCCGGCGCCGCCTGGGCGCTGGCGCCTGCTCCGGCGGCGGCGCACACGCCGTACCGGCAGTGGGCGGTCTACCGCAAGCGCCACCTTCTGATCCTCACCAGCAAGACCGCCGTCCCGACCTTCGCGCTGGGCAAGCGGGTGGCCGCGGTGCTGGCCGCGCGCCTGCCGGAGAGCCAGGCGGCGGTGAGCCGGGCGCCGCACACCGAGCGCATCGCCAGCTTGATCAGCTCCAAGCAGATGGAAGTGGCGATCCTGTCGCCGACCGACGCCGAAAATTTGCTGGAAGGCCGGGCGCCCTTTGCCGATTACGGCCCGGTCGCGCTCAGGACCATCGTCGGGCTCGGCGATTATCTGCTGATTTGCCGCGACGATTTTCCCGCCCTTCATGCCTATCTGGTGGCCAAGACGCTGGTTGCCGGCAAGGCGGATCTACCGGCGCCGGTAACGGCCGGCAACGGCGGCAAGGTTCCGCTTCATCCCGGCGCCGAAGCATTTTTCCAGGGCCGCCCGCCGCCGCCGGCGCCGAAGGACAAGGCAAAATGAGGCGCGCCGCGCCGGCGTTTGCCGTGCTGGGCGGACTCGTTTGGATACTCGCGGCCGCCGGGGCCGGGCGGGCGCACGATCCCATCAGCGCCGACGCGGCCATCGGCCTGGTCGAGCAGATCAGCGCGCTCCAGGCCAAGACGGCGCCCGGGTCGGCGTCGCGCGCCGCCGCCGCCTGCGAGCTCGGCGCCAAGATGGAGCGCGTCGTCCAGGTGCTCAACCGCGACCTCGCCAGCCACGAGGGCGAACTCGGCATGAGCGCAACTGTCCTGGCCGACCAATTGAAGGCCCGTAATGTCGCCCTGTCGTACTGGGAGAAGGCGCGGCGTTACCGCGCCTATACCGCGCCGCTGGAGGTTTGCGTCGCCATCGGGCCGGACGCGGCGCGGCGGAGCGAGGCGCTTTTCCGCCTGCTGCGCGGCCGTTTCTACGACAGCTTCCTATACAACCCGTTGCAACCGGCCGATCTCGATTGGCCGCGCCTCGAGCGGCAAATCGGCGACGCGGAGCGCTTCCTGTCGCTGAGCCCGGGCCCAAGCGAGCGCGAGGAGGCCGAGTTTATCCTCGCGGTCGAATATGTGCGGGCGGCGCGCATGGCGCCAGACGACAAGATCGCGAAATCATTCGGCGACCGCGCTCGCGCCGCGCTCGATGCCTTCGCCCGCGCCTATCCCGACAGCATGCGGACCCAGGCCGCGCTGGTTTTGGTCAACGCGATTCCCACGAAAAAGTGATTTTCCGCGTGGCGTATAATGCGCTGGTGTAGGGTATGGAATTGGCCGGCGTCGGAACCCATGGCAACGCGGGATCCACGGTCACGGAGCAAGCCATGCCGCGAATCGTTTGCGCCCTGATCCTCGCCGTGATGCTGTCGTCCTGCTCGACGGGCCCGGAGCATGCTACCGCCGCGCCGGCTTTCGACGCGATGATCGACTTCGCGGCGCGCGAGCTGGACAAGCCGCGCCCCGCCACGCCGAGCGTCTGGTACGTCCGCCGGCGCGAATTGCAGCGCATCTGCCGCAGCGACTGGGGGTGCCAGGCGGTCGACCAGGTCTATATCAGGGACTATTGCCGCGCCTACGCGTATGTTGGAATCTGCCAGTTCGCCATGGCGCACGAAGCGGCGCACTACGTGCTGCGCATGGCCGGGACCTACACCGGCCACCGCCGCGTGGAAGAGCCGATCGTCCACGAAATCGCGCAAAAATGGCTGGCGGAACGGGACCGCCGCGGCCGGTCGGGCTCGGATTAGCTCAAAGAGAGATTGGCGCGTCCGACGGCGCGCTCACCAGCGAAACGCGGCGCAGGCAACACTGGGCCGCGCCCCGGCTTTGGCGCAAAGATCGGCGAGCCTTTCGGCATCGGGATCGCCGAGCCCTTCGATGCCCAGCGATGCGGCGTGGAGGCCGCCGGTGATCAACAACGAATCGAGGCCGGATGCGGCGGCGCCGGCAATGTCGGTGCGCAGGGAATCGCCGACCGCGAGGACCCGCGCACGGTCATCGACGCCGAGGCGTTCGAGACTCATTGCGTAGATCGGCGCGTGCGGCTTGCCGTGCTGGCGGACATCGCCGCCCAACTCTTCGTAACGGGCGGCGAGCGCGCCGGCGCAGATTTCCCGGTCGGGGCCGCGCAGCACTTCCAGGTCGGGATTGGCGCACAGCATGGGCAGGCCGCGCGTAGCACCTGCCGCCAGATCGGATTCGAAATCGGCGACCGTCTGCCCGGCCCGCCCAGGCCCGACGGCCAGGATGAATGAGGCCGCCCGCACATCGCCGACGCGGCGGATGTCGAGGTCTTCGATCACGCTCCCGTCCCAGCCCGCGCCGAATATGAAGCAATCCCGCCCCAATTTACGATGCCAGTCGTCGATGCCGTCGCGCAGTGCGATGTGGGCCGCCTCGCCCGATGCCAGGATGCCGTCGTACAGCCCCTCGGGGATTCCGATCCTGTGCATGCGCTCGGCGACCGACCGGTTGCGCCGCGGCGCGTTCGACAGGATCAGCACGCGTTTGCCGCGCGCGCGCAGTTGGGAAAGGCAGTCCATGGCGCCGGGAAGCGGCTTGAGCCCATCGTGCAGCGTGCCCCAAAGATCGAGGATGAACCCGTCGTAGGCGTCCGCGAGGCCGCGCAGGCCGGGGACCAGGGGCACGTCGTTCCCGGTTTTCATGGCTGGCCTATACCAAGGAACGCTGATAATGACCCATGGAGACGGCTTACCAGGGTTTTCGGCCAGGAGCGTGCGCCGTGGCGATGCAGGGCATCGCGAGGCGTGCGCGACGCCGTCCGAAAGCCTTGGTAAGCCGTCGTTCCGGTCGCGTAGGCGGCCCGTCGGAGGGCGTCGGAAAGCCTTGACGATGCGCTGCATCGTCCGCGGCTCCCCTCCTACCCGACGGATCGCCTACGCGATCTCCATGGGTCATTATCAGCGTTCCTTGGTATTGGGGCACGACGTGGCATGGCGGCGCTTTGTGCCACGGCGGGCCGGTATTGTGAAGCAGGTTCTCCGGGTCTGCCCTAGGCTCAGGCTTCCTTGGCCAGGCGTGGCTCGCCGAACAGATAGCCCTGTCCGAAATCGATACCGTAGTCGAGGATTTCGACGAGCGTGAGTTCGTCCTCGATTTTCTCGACGATGATGTCGACCGCCGAGCTTTCGACCTCGTCCTGGAAGGTCTTCAGTTCACCCGTGTCGTCGAGGTCCCGGAAATGCGCGATCAGCGTCGGCGCGTCGACCTTGACGTAGCGGAAGAAGCGGCGCGAAAGCTCGGCGAAATTCATGTCCATGCGGCTCACTTGATCGAGCGAGAAGCGGAAACCGCGTTCGCCAAGCTGCTCAAGGTTGTGCGACGCCTCCGGCGACAGCTCGGCGATATCGGCCTGGGTGAACTCGAAGCGCAAATTGCCGGCCAAATCGGGATTTTCGGACAGGAACGCGAGAAATTCCGGGAAGAACGTCGTGTCGGCCAGGGTGCGGGCCGACATGTTGTAGAAGAACCGCACGTTTTTTTCCATCTTCTTCGCCTTGCGCACGAGCTGGACGCAGCGGAACAGCAGGATGTTGTCGATCACCGTGATCAGGCCCTCGCGCTCGGCCACGCGAATGTACTGGTCGGGCACGATCACGCGGCCGTGGGCGTCGCGGATCCGCGAGAAGCATTCGTAGTATCGCCGCTTGCGCTGCGGCAGGCTGACGATGGGCTGGAGATAGAGATCGACCCGGTTGGCCTCGAGTCCGCGGCGGACGACGTCGAGCACGGCGGGTTCGTCGAGCATTTCGGCGTGCGCGGGCGCGGATATCGCGGGGGCGCCCGCCATGGCCGGCTCGGCCGCTTGCCGGGCGCCAGACGCCCGATTGTCGGCGAGCCGCTCGATCAGGCCCTTGAGGACCTTGACCTCGTCGACCACGGCGCTCATGGCCTTGGATTTGGCCGCCCCGCCGCCGGCCTCCAGGATCGCGTCGTGAATCCGCCGCGCTTCGGAACGGGCGACGCTCAACTCATACATCACCTCGTCGTACGCGGCGCGCATTTCGTCGATATCGCGTTCGCTGGCGCGGCGCACGCCGAGTCCGGTGATGACCGCGTGCACAAGCGCCAGGATGGCCAGAGTCAGCGCGCCATAGACATGCGGCCCGGCGCCGGCGGCTTTCGGCAGGAAAGCGGGCGCGAATATGGCGACGGCGGCGGCCGCCGCCGCGTAGACCGCCAGAAGCACCACATGCGAAAAGAAATTCATATTCCCGAGACACCCCTTCAATGCGGTGACTTTGGCCGCAAGGTCTTGAAATACGGTTAATGGAGGCCCCTCCCGGGTGGGTATTTCGGGAAATTACTCGTTTAATATCAAATAGTTATGCGGACGACATGGTTACCGGGAGCGGCCGCGGAGATCAGCGGTGCCCGGCGCCCACCGCGTCGGCGAGCCGCCGGAATCCGTCCGCCTTGAGCGCAGCGGCCAGATCGCGCTTGATCCGGGCGACGAGGCCGGGCCCCCGATAGACCAAAGCGGTATAGATCTGGATCAGCGAGGCGCCGGCGCGGATGCGGGCATAGGCGTCGCGCCCGTCGGCCACCCCGCCGCAGGCAACCAGCGGCATTCGGCCCTCGGTCAGACGGTACATGTCGGCCAGCACCCGGGCCGCCAGCGGCGCCAGCGGCCGGCCGCTCAGCCCGCCCGCCTCGCCGCGATGGCGGCTCACGAGGCCGGCCGGGCGGGTGATCGTGGTATTGCCGACGATCAGGCCGTCGAGCCCGAAATCCAGGGCCACGCGGGCGATGTCCGACTTGTCCTCTTCGGTCAAATCCGGGGCGATCTTGAGCACCAGCGGCGGCGCCGAGCGCGGCAGCGCGTCGTGAACGCGGCGCAGCAGCGCCACTAGATCGGCCCGCCCCTGCAGCGCCCGCAGCCCCGGCGTGTTGGGGGAGGAGACGTTGACCACGACGTAGTCGGCCAGCGGCCCCAGCGCCGCCGCCCCGCGCGCGTAATCGGCGCCGGAATCCACGGTGTCGCGGTTCTTGCCGAGATTGACGCCGACCGGCCCGTAGGGCGGCGCCGCGCGGTCGCGATAGCGGCGCAACCGATCACGGGCGACCTCGGCGCCGTCGTTGTTGAATCCCATGCGGTTGATCACCGCGCGGTCCGCGGCCAGCCGGAACAGCCGCGGCTTCGGGTTCCCCGGCTGCGGCCGCGGCGTGACGCTGCCGATTTCGACGAAGCCGAAGCCCAGGCCGAGCGCGCCCCGCATGGCTTCCGCGCTCTTGTCGAAGCCGGCGGCGAGACCCACGGGATTGGTGAAATCGAGACCCCAAACCCGGGTCGCCAGCAGCGGATCGTCGGCCCCGCCAGCGCGCGGGCCGAGCCCCCAGGCCAGCGCCCGAACGCTCAGCCGGTGCGCCGCCTCGGGCGGCAGCAAGCGCAGGAGCGGCCCGGCGACGCCGTAGAAATTCATCATTCGATTTCCGGGAAAACGTGCCGCCCATTGGGTCGAAGCGGCAGCGCATGGATGGCGGTCACGGCGGACACCGGCAACTCGCCGTAGAGATGCGGGAACAGCGCGCCGCCGCGCGACTCTTCCCACTTCAGCGCGCCGCCCAGTCTTCCCGAATCGACCACCAGAAGCACCAGCCCGTCCTGGCCGGCGCGGTGTTTGGCGGCGCTTCCCTCGAGCTGCCCGGCGGTCGAGAAATGAATGAATCCGTCGGCCCGGTCCTGGGAAGAGCCGCGGTAAACGCCGCGCGCCTCGGCGGCGTCCCACTCCTCCCGCCGGCACATGTGATAAATCGAACCGTGAGGCGATGGCCGGGGCGGCATGGCGCGACCCTAATCCAAATCGGCCCGGCTGAACACCGCCGCCGTCGGCGCGCCTACGGCCGCCTGGCGGTGACCATCCAGGTGGCGGTCCCGAGCCGCACCGTGCCGTCGGCGTAATCGGGCTCGAACGCCGCGCGCACGCCGGCAGCTATGCGCGCGCGCGTCGCATCGTCCGCCTCGACGGCGGTAAGGGCGCGGGCCATCGGCCCCTGCTGCATGACAAAGCCGACGATGTCGTCGAGATCGGCGGCGCCGCCCACCGGAATCGCCTGGTCGTTGGCGTCGATGGCGATGTCGGCGAAACCGGCGCCGTCGAGAATGCCCCGCAACCGTTCGGGATCGGCGAAGGCGAAAGGGCCCGGCTCGCCCGGCGGCGTCGGATCGGGCAGATCGATATGTTCGGCGGCGGCGGCCAGCGGCACCGAGAACCACTGGTTCTCCTTCAGCGGCCGCCAGCACACGAAGGCGATGCGCCCGTCCGGCTTCAGCGAAGCGCGCAGGTTGGCGAACGCCGCCTCTGGATTGCGGAAGAACATGACGCCAAAACGCGAGAACACCAAGTCGAAGGCCTCCGCCGGGAGCGTGTGCGTCTCGGCATCGGCATTTTCGAATCCGACCACAAGATCCGGTTCCGCCTCGGCGCGGGCGCGTGCGCGCGCCAGCATCACCGACGAGATATCGACGCCGGTCACCGACCCCGAGGTGCCGGTCCGGCGGGCGATCTCGAAGCTGGTATCGCCGCAGCCGCAGCCGACGTCGAGCACCGCCTCGCCCCCGGCGATGGCGGCGCGCTCCATGGCCGCGAGGCCGAGCGGACGCAGCGTTTCATCCTGCCGTTCCTGAAAGTGCACCCATTTGCCCCCGGCCGGGCCGTTCCAATATTCGATCTGTTCGGCATTCGGGCCGCTGGGCTGCATCGCCTCGCTCATGCTCAATCCTTACCGCTTGGTGTTGGTTTGCCCGACGCCACACCAGCCGCGCCGGCGAGTCAAGCCCCCTTCGCAACAAGCCTCCAGGCGATTCCGGCACGCCCAGTGGCGCCGTGCTAGAATCGGACGGATGACCCGCATTCCTCTCACGCTAGTATTTGCCGGCGCGGTCTGGGCCGCCGGCCTGGGGCCAGGGCCGGCCGCCGGCGCGCCGCGCGACCGCGTTCGCGCCGCGCTTGCCGCCGTCTGTCCGGGACCGCCGCCGGCGATCGAGACCATGGCGGCCGCGCTGGGCGGCACCGAGGGGGCGGAGGAAGAGCCCGTTGCCATGCGCGGCCGCAATCTCGGCTGGCGCCGGAACTTTCCACTCGAGAACGGCGACCGCCTCGTGGTCGAGCGCTTCGCCCCCGGCGGGCTGTTACGGAGGATCAACATCATCTATCACCAAGCGGCGGCGGGGCGGGCGCAAGGCAAGGCACCGCGCCCCGCGCTGGTCGCCATGGCGCTGGCCGACTGCCGGATCGTGCAGGGGCGGCGGATGATCTATGGCGCCGACGGCAGCGCCGTCGCGGTCGAAATTCTGGCGCCCGATCTGGTCGCCGTGACCGGACGCGAACCCCTCAACCCGCCACTACCAGCCATGTCCATGCCGGCCGCGCCATCGCCGGGCCCGTCAGCGGGCGTACTCGTCGCCATGGTCGATTCAGGGGTCAATTACCTGCTGCCGGAAATCGCGGCGCGACTCGGGCGCGGCCGGGACGGGCGGATATTGGGATACGATTTCTGGGACATGGACGCGCTTCCCTTCGATGCGAACCCGACCCCCTCGCCCTTCTTCGTCCGGCGCCACGGCACGCGCACCGCCAGCGTGCTGTTGCGCGAAGCGCCGTCGGCGCGGCTCGTACCGTACCGCTATCCGCGCCCGGACATGTCCCGCATGGCGGCAATCGTCAGCCATGCGGCCAGGGCCGGCATCGTCATCGTGGCGATGCCCCTGGGCAGCAACCGGGCCGGCGACTGGCGCGCCTTCGAGGAAGCGGCGAGCAAACATCCCGAAATTCTGTTCGTGGTTTCGGCCGGCAATAACGGGCGCGATATCGACACGCGGCCGGTCTATCCGGCGGCGCTGGAGCTGGCCAACATGATCGCCGTAACCTCGGCCGAAGCGGACGGGCACCTCGCCCGCGGCTCCAACTGGGGTGCTAAATCCGTGGACCTTCTGGTGCCGGCGGAGGATCTTCCGGTTACCGATTTCCGGGGCAGGGCGTCGCGCGCGTCGGGATCGAGTTTCGCCGTGCCGCGCATCGCCGCGCTGGCCGCGCGCCTTCTGGCCCGCCATCCCGGCTGGCGCGCGCCCGAACTCCGGGCCGCGATCCTGGCCCGCGCCAAACCGACGCCCGAGAGCGCGAACCGTGTCGCCATGGGCCTGATCGCCGATCCTGTGCGCGATTAATCAGCTACACGTGGTGGCTGAACTGGCCCAGCCGCGCGTGCTGCATAAGACGCGAGAAGGATTTTCCGCTCATATGCACGAAGCTGCGGTGATCGCCGGCCTCGAAATAGATGTCGGGCTGCGCGGCCAGGCGTTCGTCGAGCATCACTTCCAGGCCGTAGGGCGCGCCGACCGCCGGCACCGCGCCGATCTCGCAATCCGTGAACAGATCGCCGAGCTCGATCTCCGTGGCCAGACCCAGGCGGCGGTTGACCAGGCGTTCGAGCGAATCGACCTCGAGCCGGTGGGTAGCCGGCAGGACGGCCAGCATGTAGTCATCGCCGTCGTGCAGCACCACCGACTTGGCGACCTGTTCGCCCGAGACGTGCGCGGCCTGCGCCGATCTGCTGGCCGATGCCCGTGGCGCATGGATCATGACATCGTAATCCACGCCTTCTTTCCGAAGATATTTTTTCACCGATTTTGCGACTGCCATGATTTCTCTCCCTTCCGAAATCTCTCCGGAGCATGGTGCAGCGCCGGCGCGCGCGGCATCCGCCCGGCGGCGCGACACCGCGTCCGCCAAGAGCCGCACCGCGCCATTCTCGAATTGTAAGATTACCGGGACCGGGGAATCATTGATCTCGATCAAGCCCGGAACGCCACCGCCTTGGCCAGGACGCAGAGAATTTCGAACATCATGGTGGCGCCGACGAGCGCCGTATTGCCGCTGGGATCGAAGGGCGGCGCCACCTCGACCACGTCGCCGCCGATCAGGTTCAAGCCGTCGAGCCCGCGAATCATGCGCTGGGCGTCGAAGGTGGTGTATCCGCCGACTTCGGGCGTGCCGGTGCCCGGCGCGTATACCGGATCGAGCCCATCGACGTCGAAGCTGACGTAGGTCGGGCCGCCGCCGACGACGCGGCGGGCCTCGGCGATCACCGCGTCGACCCCCATATCGAAGAACTCCTCGATGGTGATCACGCGCATGCCGGACGAGGCCGCGAAATCCATGTCGTCGGGCTCGTGGATGGTGCCGCGAATACCGATCTGCACCACCCGCTTGGGGTCGAGCAGCCCCTCCTCGACGGCGCGGCGGAAGGGCGTGCCATGGGTATATTTGGCGCCACCGAAATGCTCGTCGGCGGTATCCGAATGGGCGTCGAAATGCACCATGCCGACGGGACCGTCCCGGGCAATGGCGCGCAAAATCGGCAGGGTGCACAGGTGGTCGCCGCCGGCGGATAGTGGCGTGGCGCCGGCCGCGACGACCGCGCCGAAGAATTTCTCCACCCGCCCCATCGTGTCCATCAGATCGATCGGATTGACGCTGACATCGCCGAGGTCGGCCACCCGGCACAGATCGAAGGGCGCGATCAGGCTGGCGTGGTGAACCTTGCGCATAAAGCCCGACATGTTGCGGATGTCGCGCGGCCCGTGGCGGGCGCCGGCGCGGTTGGTGGTGCCGCCGTCCCAGGGCACGCCGATCAGCGCGATATCCACGTCCGCCGGGTCCTCGACCCGGGGCAGGCGCATGAAGGTGGCGTCGCCGGCGAAGCGCGGCATCACCTCCATCGGGATCGGCTGGTATCGGTCGCTGTCGTTCGGCATGCCGAATTTCGCGCCGTTCTAGCGCGCGGCGCCGGTCTCGACCGGCGCGGGCTCGGCGCGCTCGATGTAGTAGCGCATCAGCGCCTTGGCCGCCCGGCTGTCCCACTCGGCCGGACCCTCGAGATAACCCCGCACCTTGCCCTCATGATCGATCAGGAACGACGTCGGCAGGCCGCGCACGCCGAGCTCGGTATAGACCTTGCGCCGGGCATCGACATAGATATCGAGGTTCTTGAGACCGAGACGCGCCAGGAACGGCTTGATGATTCTGGCGCCCTCGCGGTCGGTCGAAATCGCCACCACGGCGAACTTCTCGCCGCCCAGTTCGGCCTGTAAATTGTCGATCGTCGGCATCTCGCGCACACAGGGTCCGCACCAGGTGGCCCAGAAGTTGACCAGCACGACCTTGCCGCGAAAGCGCGCCAGCGAGAGCTCGGCGCCGGATTCGTCGCGGAATCGCGTCTCTGGCGCTGGCCGTAGCGGTTTGATAAGGGTAAATTGCCCCATCAGCCCCGAGAACGCCGGTGGATCGTCGCTGCCGGCGCGCGGTGTGTTGAGAGCCAAGAGGAGCGCAAGCACAACGCCGGCGCCGAGAACGGCGACGGCCGCGTGTCTGGCGCGGAATTGGAGAGAGCGTTTGATCATGCTCGCCTTGATACCATGACCGGCAAAACCGCATCCACGAAGCGGCGGAGCGCCGGCGCCAAAAACGAGACATCCGCGGGCGGGTCCGCCGCCGCGGCGAACGCGCTGTGGGGCGGGCGGTTCGCCGCCGGCCCGGACGAATTGATGGAACGCATCAACGCCTCTGTCGGTTTCGACCAACGCTTATACGCCACGGACATCGCCGCGTCCAAGGCGCACGCCGCCATGCTGGCGCGCCAGGGCATTATCAGCGAAGCAGACGGCGCGGCGATCGCTGCCGGGTTGGACAACATCCTCCAAGAGATCGAGAGTGGCGGCTTCGAGTTCAAGACCGCGCTCGAAGACATCCACATGAATGTCGAGGCGCGTCTGGCCGAGCTGATCGGCGACGCCGCCGGGCGTCTGCACACGGCGCGCTCGCGCAACGACCAGGTGGCGACCGATTTCCGGCTCTGGGTGCGCGACGGGCTCGACTCGCTCGATGGCGCGCTCGGGGATTTGCAGGCGGCGCTGATCGCCCAGGCCGAGAGCCACGCCGACACCATCATGCCGGGCTTCACGCATCTGCAATCGGCGCAACCGGTCAGCTTCGGCCATCATCTGCTGGCCTATGTGGAAATGTTCGGCCGCGACCGGAGCCGGGCGCGCGACTGCCGGACGCGGCTCAACGAATCTCCGCTGGGCGCGGCGGCGCTGGCCGGCACGTCGTTTCCCATCGACCGCGCGGCGACGGCCAAGGCGCTCGGCTTCGACCGGCCGATGGCGAATTCGCTGGATGCGGTTTCGGACCGGGATTTCGCGCTCGAGTTCCTGTCGCTCGCCGCGATTGCCGCCACGCACCTCTCGCGCCTGGCCGAGGAGATGGTGTTGTGGTCGAGCGAGCAGTTCGGCTTCATCACGCTCTCCGACGCCTTCACCACGGGCAGCTCGATCATGCCGCAAAAGCGCAACCCCGACGCCGCCGAGCTGGTGCGCGCCAAGGCCGGACGCATTATCGGATCGCTGACCGGGCTCTTGGTGGTGATGAAGGGCCTGCCGCTGGCCTACGGCAAGGACATGCAGGAGGACAAGGAGCCGGTGTTCGATGCCGCCGACACGCTGGCGCTGGCGCTCGCCGCCACCACCGGCATGATCGCCGACATGGCGGCCAACCCGGAGAAAATGCGGGCCGCCGCCGCGACCGGCTTTTCCACCGCCACCGATCTCGCCGACTGGCTGGTCCGGCGCCTCGGCCTGCCTTTCCGCCAGGCGCACCACGCCACCGGACGCATCGTGCGGCTGGCCGAGGAAAAGGGCTGCGCGTTGGCCGCGCTCGACCTCGACGACATGCGCGCGGTCGAGCCGGGCATCACCGAGGAGGTTTTCGAGGTGCTCGATATCGACCGATCCGTGGCCAGCCGTACCAGCCAGGGCGGCACCGCGCCCGAGAACGTGCGCCGGGCGATCAAGGCCGCGAAGGAGTTTTACCTATGATTCGCCTTTTGCTCTTAATATGTCTTGGCCTAGGCCTGATGGCGCCGCTGGCGGCCTGCGGCAAGAAGGGGCCTCCGACCCTGCCGCCCGGGCAATCCGACGAATATCCGCGAAAGTACCCGAATGACTGAATCGCCGACCACCGCCGAGTTTCGTTACCGCGACGGCGCGCTCAGCGCCGAGGCGGTGCCGCTCGCGCGCATCGCCGAGGAAGTCGGCACGCCGTTCTATTGCTATTCGGCGGGCGCGCTTCAGCGTGCCTATCGGACATTGGCGGCGGCGCTCGACGGTCTGCCGGCGACGATCTGCTATTCGCTCAAGGCCAATTCCAACCTCGCGGTGGTGCGTACGCTGGCGGCCCTGGGTGCTGGCGCCGACGTGGTCTCGGAGGGCGAGGCGAGGCAGGCGCTGGCGGCGGGAATTCCGGCCGCGCGCATTGTCTTTTCCGGTGTCGGCAAGACGCGCGACGAGTTGGCCTTCGCGCTCGATTCCGGGATCGGCCAGATCAACGTCGAATCGGCCGACGAGCTCGAACTGTTGGGCGAACTCGCGGCCGCTGGCGGGGCGCCCGTGGCCGTCGCCGTGCGCGTCAATCCCGACGTCGACGCCAGGAGCCACGACAAGATCTCGACCGGGCGCAAGGAAGACAAGTTCGGCGTCGATTTCACGCGGGCCAAGGAGATTTATGCCCGCGCCCGGGCACTTGCTGGTGTCGAGCCGGTCGGAATCGCCATGCACATCGGCTCGCAGATCACCGATCTGGCGCCCTACCGGGCCGCGTTCAAGCGGCTCGCGGAACTGGTCGGCGCGTTGCGCGCCGAAGGGCACGACGTCGCCCGCCTCGACCTCGGCGGCGGGCTCGGAATCTCCTATGGCGACGCCGCGCCGCCGCCGAGCGCCGCCGATTACGCCGCCCTGGTGCGCAAAATCCTGGCGCCGTTGGGCTGCAAACTGCAGTTCGAGCCCGGCCGGTCGATCGCCGGCAACGCCGGCGTGCTGGTCACGCGCGTGCTCTACACCAAGCCCGGCGAAAGTCGATCCTTCGTCATCGTCGACGCGGCGATGAACGATCTCAAGCGCCCGGCGCTGTACGGCGCCTATCACGCCATCGTGCCTGTGGCCGAGCCCGCCGCCGACGCGGCGGAAAGCCCGGTCGACGTGGTCGGCCCGGTGTGCGAGACCGGCGATACTTTCGCCACCGGCCGGGCGCTGCCGCCGGTCGCCGCCGGCGATCTGCTCGCGTTGTGCTCGGCCGGCGCCTATGGCGCGGTGATGTCGTCCAGCTACAACAGCCGGCCGCTGGCGGCCGAGGTGCTGGTCAGCGGGGCGCGCTTCGCCGTGGTACGGCCGCGCCAGACCTATGAAGAGATGCTTGGCCGGGACCGGATTCCAGACTGGCTGGACGAGCCGGCGGAGGGCGCGGACCTGGACGGCGGGGACCTGGACGGCGCTGCTGCCGAGACGCCGGTTCCCGAGCGAGGCGTGGCGTGAACGCCCGCGAGACCGGTCCCGCGCGGCCCGCCGAGACGGCCCGGTTCAGGCTGGGCCCACGCCTGTGGCTGGCCTGGGCGGCGCTGGCCTGGGAACGCCTTTGGCCCGCGCTTTGGCCGGCCGTGGGCGTGGCCGGTCTGTTCACGGCGGCGGCGCTTTTGGACATCCTGCCGGATTTGCCCGGCTGGCTGCACCTGATCGTGGTGGCGGCCTTCGCGTTGGCGCTCGCCTATGCGCTGCGGCGGGGCCTGGGCGGTTTTCGCCCGCCAGCCGAGGGCCAGCCGGCCGGCCGGATCGAGCAGGCGAGCGGTCTCTCGCACCGGCCATTGGCGACCCTCGGCGACGACCTCGCGGCCGGCCGCGGCGACCCCGCCGCCGAAGCCCTGTGGCTTGCTCACCGCCGCCGCGCGCTGGCCAGTCTGAAACGCCTGCGTATCGGCCTGCCCGCTCCGGGACTGGCGCGGCTCGACCCGTGGGCCTTGCGCGCCGCGCTTCTCATGCTCCTGGTGATTGGCGTGACCGTGTCCTGGGGCGACGCCGGCAACCGGCTGGCGCGGGCCGCCTTGCCGGTCCTCGGCGGCGCCGGCGGTGGCGGCCCGGCGACGGTCGAGGTGTGGATCAGCCCGCCGGACTATACCGGCAAGGCGCCGCGCTTTCTCCAGGCCGCGCAAGGCAGCGGCGAAATTATCGAGGTTCCGGCCCAGAGCCGCGTGCTGGCGCAGCTGCACGGCGGCCGCGGCACGCCGGTCCTGACCTTGGGCGGCGAGGAAACCGAGTTCGCGGCGATGGGAGAACGCAGCTTCCAGGCCAGCGCAACCGTCGAGGCGGACGGCCGCCTCGCCATCGCCCAGCGCGGGCGCGAGATCGCCGGCTGGCCGCTCAAGGCGGTCCCCGATTCGCCGCCCGAGATCGAATATTTCAAACCGCCGGCGCGCTCGCCCCGGTCAACGCTGCGGCTCGACTTCGAGGCGCGCGACGATTACGGCGTGACCGACGTGAAGGCGACGATCATGCGGCTGCCGCCCGAGGACGACGGCGTGCCGCCGGACGGTGAAATCGTGCTCGACCTGCCGCTCGCCGGCAACGGCCGAACCGAGGCGCGCGGCACCAGCTATCACGATCTGACGGCGCACCCCTGGGCCGGCCTGCCGGTGAGCATCGTGCTCGAGGCGAGCGACGCCGTCGGCCAGACCGGCCAAAGCGACGCCTTCACCATGGCGCTGCCGGAGCGAATATTCCAGCACCCGGTGGCGCGCGCGATCATCGAACAGCGCAAGCGGCTCACCGTCACCCCGGGCGAGCGCCGCGACGTCGCCCGGCGGTTGCGCGCCATCGGCAGCCAGCCACGGCATTACTTCGACAATCTGACCGTCTACCTTGCGCTCAGGAGCGCCCAGTGGCGGCTCATATTCGACCGCGACGACGCGGTCATTCCGAGCGTGCAATCGCTGTTGTGGGATACCGCGCTGCGGATCGAGGACGGCAACTTGTCGCTGTCGGAGCGCGAACTGCGCGAGGCCGAGGAAGCGCTGAGAGAGGCGCTGTCGCGGGACGCCAGCGACGAGGTGCTCGAGCAACTGATGGACGAGTTGCAGCGCGCGCTCGACGCCTATTTGCAGGCGCTGGCCGAGGAAATGCGCAACAATCCAGACCGATTCGGCTTCGATATGCCGCTCGATTCCGAATTCCTGGCCCTGGAGGCCCAGGATTTGCGACGGATGATCGAACGCATGCGCGAGCTGTCCCGCACCGGCGCCAAGGACGCGGCGCGGCAGTTGCTTCAGCAACTGCAGTCGATGATGGAGAATTTACGCGGCATGGCGCGGGGGCAAAACCAGCCCGGCAACAACGAAGCCGCCAAAACCCTGCGCGATCTTCAGGATATTATCCGCCGCCAGGAGGGTTTGCTGAACCGCACCTTCCGCCAATCCCAGGACATGCAATCCGGATCGTTCCCCGGCGCCCGGCCCAACACCAGGCCGGGCGCCCGCGAGCAAGAGCGGCTGCGGCGCGACCTGGGCGACGTCATGCGGCGGCTCGGCGAAATGACCGGCGATATTCCGAGACCGCTGGGCAAGGCCGAGCGCGCCATGCGCGAGGCGTTCGAGGCGCTCGACCAGAACGCGCCGGGCCAAGCCGTCGGCCCGCAGGGCAGGGCGCTCGATCAATTGCGGCAGGGCGGCCGGGCGGCGGCGGCCGAGTTGATGCGCCAGTTCGGCGGCCTCGCCGGGCAGAACCAGGGACGGCCCGGCAATCAGGCCGGACAGAACCGAGACCCCTTTGGCCGGCCAATCGAGGGTTTCGGCAGCGCCAACACGAGCGACGTCCAGATACCCGACCAGCCCGACCTGCAGCGCGCCCGGCAGATTCTCGACGAGCTGCGCCGGCGGGCCGGCGAACGCGGACGTCCCACGGACGAGCTCGACTACATCGAACGGCTGCTGCGCCGCTTTTGAGCGGCCAGAAAAGCGAACGGGCTATTGAATCGTGGGGGCGGCGTCCCGCATCGCCAGCGCCTCGGCGGCGGCCTCGCAAATCTGCTTCAGGTTGAACGGCTTGGGAACGACCTCGTGGATGAGGGCGTCGAGGTTATGGGCGCGCTGCCGTTCGGCGGCGAAACCGGTCATCATGAGGATCGCCATGTCGGGAAGTTCCTTGGCCACCTTGAGCGCGAGCGCGATACCGTCGAGCCCCGGCATGACAATATCCGTGATCAAGAGATCGTATTCGTTCTCGGCGAGTTCCTCGACGGCCTGAAGACCGTCTTCGACGGTGTGGACCTCGTGGCCGTCGTGGACCAGGGCGCGGGCGACAAACTGCCGGACCGCCGGATCATCCTCTGCAATCAGAATTCGCGCCATT
>CBDVDY010000032.1:0-16807 GCA_965372875.1 uncultured Alphaproteobacteria bacterium
GAAGCGGGCCTCGAGTTCCTGATAGGCGGGCATGGGCGCGGCGGGTCCGGTGGTTGGCGGTCACGTCCGCCGGGAGCGGGCATAGAGGATATAGATAGCCAGAAGCGCCGCCGCCAGACCGTACCAGGTGACGGCGTATCCTAGATGGTCGTTGCGAATCTCGACCCGGGAGGTGCTACCCAGGGGCAGGCCGCCCGGATTGGGCGCCGGCCCGGCCTGGACGAGGTAAGGACGCACGCGCTCGAGCGCCGCCGCCTTCGCCATCGCGGACGCGTCGAAGCTGAACCAGAGATTGTCCGCCGGCTGGTTGTCGGGCACGAACCGGCCCTTTTCGACGGTCGCGCGAATCACTCCCTCGATTGTGGCGCGGCCCTGGGTTTGTCCGGCGCGGCGGGTCGCGGGCGATTTGCGCTCCGCCGGCACCCAGCCGCGGTCGACCAGAACCACGGCGCCATCGGCCAGCAGCAGCGGCGTCACGACGCGCAGGCCGATGCGGCCGTCACGCGTCCGCGGCGCGCCGTGCATCTCTTTCCGGTGCAGGAAGCGGCCGCTGAGCCGGACGCGGCGGCCGGCATGCAGGGCCGGGTCGTATTCGGCGGGCGCCACGATCGGCGGCGCGGCGAGCGCCGCCTCGCGCGCGGCGATGAGCGCGCTCTTCCACTCCAGCCGTTGGAGCTGCCAGGTGCCGAGAACGAGCAAAGCAACGAAAGCCGGCAGCGCGGTGATGGTCGGCCACAGGAGTCCCGGGCGGCGCCGTCGCCCGCCGCCCTCCGGCGCCGCGCCAACGCTCATTCCGCTTCCGGCCGGCCTTCGCCGGTCCCCTCCAGGGTGTGGCGGCGGTGGCGAAACTGCAAGGCGACCATGAGCGCCTTCAGGGGCCGCAGCATGGCCAGCGACCCGCCCAGGATCACCGGCGGCCACAGGATCGCATGCAACCACAGCGGCGGCGTAAAACTAAGCTCGACCCAGAGCGCCAGGCCAACGACGACGAAACCGAGGATGAGGATGATGAAAACCGCCGGGCCGTCGGCCGAATCCTGCGCCGAGAGGTCGAGATCGCAGGATTCGCAGCGGCGGACGATGGTGAGAAAGCCCTGGAACAGCCGGCCTCGGCCGCAGCGGGGACAACGGCAGGCAAATCCGGCTCTCAGCGGCGAGATCGGCGGGTAATAGGATTCCTCCATGAAACGGCGGAGAATCCGCTAGTGCAGGGGCGCGTTGCCGCTGCCCCACCAGTAGATGGCGCTGAACAGAAACAGCCAGACGACATCGACGAAGTGCCAGTACCAAGCCGCCGCCTCGAATCCGAAATGTTGGTCCGGCTTGAAGTGCCCGGCGCGCGCCCGGAAGAAGCAGACGATCAGGAACAGGGTCCCGATGATGACGTGCAGTCCATGGAAGCCGGTGGCCATATAGAAGGTCGAAGGATAGATGCCCTCGCTGAAGCCGAACGGCGCGCCGGCATATTCGGTCGCCTGCAGCGTGGTAAAGATCAGGCCCAGGATGATGGTGAGGCCGAGGCCGATTACCGTGCCGCGCTGGTCGCCTTCGCGCAGCGCATGGTGCGCCCAGGTCACGGTTACGCCCGAGGTCAGCAGCACGACGGTGTTGAGGAACGGCACGCCCCAGGGATCGAAGACGACGAGGCCCTCGGGCGGCCATTGCGAGCCGATGAATTCGTTCGGAAACAGGCTGGCGTTGAAATAGACCCAGAACCAGGCGGAGAAGAACATCACCTCCGAGGCGATGAACAGCGCCATGCCGTAGCGCAGGCCGAGCTGCACTACCGGCGTGTGGTGGCCTTCGACCATCGCCTCGCGCACCACGTCGCGCCACCAGCCAACCATCGTGTAGAAGAGCATGAGCGCGCCCAGCGCCAAGACCCACGGCCCCCACGCGATCCCGAAAATAGTCACCTCGTGCATGAACATGACCATGCCGCCGAACAGCGCCAGGGCGGCACCGGCGCCGACCGCGGGCCAGGGGCTTGGATCGACGAGATGGTAGGGATGATGTTGCTGGTGCGTTGCGCTCATGTCGTGCCCTCTTCCGCGGGGTGATACCGGGTGTCCCTATCTTGATCGGCTAGTCGAGCCTTGCCGGGGCCGCGCGGGCGGCGGTGGTGCGTTCCTCGTCCTCGCGGCCCGCCTTGCGGAACATGGTGTAGGAAAGCGTAATGGTTTCCACGTCGTCGAGGCCGCGATCGCCGAGGATCGCCGGATCGACAAAGAAATCGACGCCCATTTTCTCGCGCTCGCCGGCGGCGAGGCGCTGCTCGGTGAAACAGAAACATTCGATCTTGTTGAAATACTGGCCCGCCTTGGCCGGGGTAACGTTGAAGGTGGCGGTGCCGACGGCCGCCTCGCTGGAGGTATTGTGGGCGATGTAGTCGGCGTGTGCCGTCACGCCCACGCGTACCTTGATCTCGCGCTGGGCCGGGCGGAAATCCCAGGGCAGTCTGGCGCTGATATCGGCGTTGAACTGCACCGTGATGACGCGTTCGCCGACAGCACCCGGCGCGGCTTCGGCCCGCTGCGTGGTGCCGCCGAAACCGGTCACCTGGCAGAACATCCGGTAGAGCGGCACCGAGTAGGAGACCAGCCCGCCCATCATCGCGATCGCGGCGACGGAGGCCAGCACGGTGCGGCGCTTGCGGCGGTCGAGCTCGGTCATCGTTTACGGGTTCCCCATGCGCACGATGGTGACGACGTAGACCAGTAAGGCGATGCCCATGAGCACCGCAAACAGCGCCGAGTTGCGGGCTCGCCGGCGCTTGTCGATTTCGCCCTGCCGATTTTCATTCGAGCCATTGCCGCCGATCACGTCAAAGTGCCCCCCACCGCCCCTGGCCCGGCTACCGGACCCTGGGCAGTTGTTCGTATGTGTGGAACGGCGGCGGCGAGCTCACCGACCATTCGAGCGTCGTCGCCCCCTCGCCCCAGGGGTTCTCGGCGACCTTTTCGCCGGCGGTAAAGGTCCGCAGAACGATATAGAAGAACAGCAGGACGCCCGCGCCCGAGATATAGGAGCCGTACGAGGCCACCTCGTTCCAGCCGGCGTAGGCATCGGGGTAGTCGGGAATACGCCGCGGCATGCCGGCCAAGCCCAGGAAATGCATCGGAAAGAAGGTCAGGTTGACGCCGATGAAGGTGATCCAGAAGTGCAGCTTGGCAAGCATTTCCGAATACATCCGGCCGCACATCTTCGGGAACCAGTAATAGAACCCCGCGAAGATGGCGAATACCGCGCCCATCGACATGGTGTAGTGGAAATGACCGACGACGTAGTAGGTGTCGTGCAGGGAAATATCCATGCCGCCGTTGGCCAGAACCACGCCGGTCACGCCGCCCAAGGTGAAGAGGAATATGAAGCCCATGGCCCAGAGCATCGGCGCCTTGAAGCTCAGCGAGCCACCCCACATGGTGGCGATCCAGCTGAATATCTTGATTCCCGTCGGCACGGCGATAACCAACGTCGCGGCGGTGAAATAGGCCCGCGTATCGACGTTCAGACCGGCGGTGTACATGTGATGCGCCCAGACGATGAAGCCGATGAAGCCGATCGCAACCATGGCGTAGGCCATGCCGAGGTAGCCGAACACCGGTTTCCTCGAGAAGGTCGAGACGACTTGGCTGATAATGCCGAAGCCCGGCAGGATCAGGACATAGACCTCGGGGTGGCCAAAGAACCAGAACAGGTGCTGGTAGAGCAGCGGGTCGCCGCCCGCCGCCGGGTCGAAGAAGGCGGTGCCGAAATTGCGGTCGGTCAGCAGCATGGTGATCGCGCCCGCCAGCACCGGCAGCGTCAGCAACAGCAGGAACACCGTCACCAGGATGGACCAGACGAACAGCGGCATCTTGTGCAAGGTCATGCCCGGCGCGCGCATATTGAATATCGTGGTGATGAAATTGATGGCGCCGAGGATCGAGGACGCACCGGCAAGGTGCAGGCTGAAGATCGCCATGTCGACCGCCGGTCCGGGCTGGCCCGAAGTGCTGAGCGGCGCGTAGACGGTCCAGCCGGTCCCCGCTCCGCCGCCCACCAAGGCCGAGCTGGCCAACAACAGTAACGCCACCACCAGCAGCCAAAAGCTGATGTTGTTCAGGCGCGGGAAGGCCATGTCGGGCGTGCCGATCATGATCGGCACCATCCAGTTGCCGAAACCGCCAATCAGCGCGGGCATGACCAGGAAGAAGACCATGATCAGGCCGTGCGCGGTGATCAAAACGTTGAAGAACTGATTGTCTCCACCAAGCACGGCGAGGCCGGGTTCGGCCAGCTCTATGCGAACCAGGACGGACATGGCGCCGCCGACAAAGCCGCCGATGACCGCCAGCACGAGATACATCGTGCCGATGTCCTTGTGGTTGGTGGAATACAGAAAGCGCCGCCATCCCGTGGGATGGCCGTGGCGTTCGTGCGTCTCCGCCGCGTTCGCGTCGGCCATGATCGTTCCTCTTAGTGTCTCTGGCTGATCCGCCGCTTCGTTCGGACTACCGCCGGTCGGCCGCGTGCTCGTTTTCGGCCTCGGCCTCGGCGAGCCGGAGCGGCGGGCCGGCGGCGCCGGCTTCGGCGAATTCCTTCTTGGCCCGGGCCAGCCATTTCGCATAGGCGTCCTTGGAAACCCCGATCACCTTGATCGGCATGAATCCGTGCCCGACGCCGCAAAGTTCGGTACATTGGCCGTAATAGGCGCCCTCGCGGTCAATGCGGAACCAGGTCTCGTTGATCCGTCCCGGCACGGCGTCGAGCTTGACGCCGAGCGCCGGCACCGCCCAGCTGTGGATCACGCCGTCCGGATCGGCGGTCACCAGCACGCGAACATTCGCGCCCACGGGCAGGACCACAGGGTTGTCGACGTCGAGCAGCCTGAGCGCCGGCTTGCCGCCGGTATGCCACAGCTGCTTGCCCGCCTCGGCGCATTCGTCTTCGCCGTTCGCCGGCAGTTCCTGGCAGGCGATGTTGGAATCGAAGGCCAGCCCGTCGGAATCGACATATTCGTAGGTCCAGGAGAATTGCGCGCCGGTGATCTTGAGCGTCAGATCGGCGGCCTCCGTCCGGTCGGCGAAATACAGCAGCTTGAAGGACGGAATCGCGATGAACACCAGGATCAGGATGGGGATCGCCGTCCACAGGAACTCGATCAACGTGTTGTGCGAGGTCCTTGATGGGGTCGGGTTGCGGCTTTCGCGGAAGCGGAACATCACGTACAGCATCAGAAGCGTCACGAAAACCGCGATGAAGGTGATGATGACGAGCAGGAGATTGTGGAAATCGGCGGTCCGCTGCATCGTCGGCGAGGCCGCATCCTGAAATCCCATCTGCCACGGCGCCGGCTGGCCGGCCAGCGCCCCGCCGGCGAGGGCAAGGAAAGAAGCCGCAAAGGCGGCGCCTGCGGCAAGTCCTGTCCTAAGCCACATTTTCGTCATCCCGTGTATCGTCCATGAGTAGAGATTTCCCCGCGGTCCGCGTGCCGTTGGTCCCCGATTATTATTCGCTAAGTAAAGTATAATTTTTCGCTGCTAACGATAGCGTATGTTCGGCTTATGTGACGATTTGTCGCAAAATCCAAACATACACCATCGCCTTCCCCGGCTCGTTAACGCTTTTCGCCAACTCGGACTGGCCTCGGCGCCGCGAGACGCCATATAAAGTCGGTATGACGCCACAATATTTCAACTGCATCCCCGGATCCGGGCGCGCCGGCCGGAACCGCCCGTAGGAGCCTACGCATGAGCGATCTCGCCGCCACCGATGATTTGTTCTTCACCCGCGCCGGAATGGATCGCGCGCGTATCGAGGGGATTACCGACGACGCGCTCGCGGGAGCCGACGACGGCGAACTGTTTCTCGAATATCTGCTGTCGGAAAGCCTGGTGTTCGACGACGGCCGGCTCAAGAGCGCCAGTTTCGACCAGACCCAGGGCTTCGGCCTGCGCGCCGTGGCCGGCGAGGCCACCGGCTACGCCCACGCCTCGGAATTGTCGGAAGAGGCTATCCGCCGCGCCGCCATCACGGTGCGCGCGGTACGATCCGGGCACGCCGGAACCATGGCCGCGCCGCCGGCCGGCACCAATCGCGCGCTATACGCGGACGACAACCCGCTGGCGCAAACGCCGTTCGAGGCCAAGGTCAAGCTGCTCGCCGATATCGACGCCTATGCCCGCGGCCTCGACCAGCGGGTGCGCCAGGTCACGGCCTCGCTTTACGGCGAATGGCAGGCGGTGCAGATTTTGCGCGCCGGCGGCGACCGCACGGCCGACATAAGGCCGCTGGTGCGGCTCAACGTCTCGGTCATCTGCGGCGAGGACGAGCGCATGGAGGCCGGAAGCCATGGCGCCGGCGGCCGCGCCGCCTACGATTTCTGGCTCGACGCCAAGAACTGGCGGGCCCAGGTCGACGAGGCGCTGCGCCAGTCGCTGGTCAATCTCGGCTCGCGCCCGGCGCCGGCCGGCGAGATGCCGGTCGTGCTCGGCCCCGGCTGGCCCGGGATCCTGCTGCACGAGGCCATCGGCCACGGGCTGGAGGGCGATTTCAACCGCAAGAAGACTTCGGCATTCTGCGGGCTCATGGGCCAGCGCGTCGCCGCGCCCGGCGTCACCGTTGTCGACGACGGCACCATCGCCGACCGGCGAGGCTCGATCACCGTGGACGACGAGGGCACGCCCTCGGCCGCCACCACGTTGATCGAGGACGGCATATTGACGGGTTACATCCAGGACCGCATGAACGCGCGGCTGATGGGCATGGCGCCCACCGGCAACGGGCGGCGCGAAAGCTTTGCCCACCACCCGATGCCGCGCATGACCAACACCTACATGCTGGCCGGCGAGCACGAGCCGGAGGAGATCGTCCGCTCGGTGGACAAGGGGCTCTATGCGGTCAATTTCGGCGGCGGCCAGGTCGACATAACCAACGGCAAGTTCGTCTTCACCTGCACCGAGGCCTACACCATCGAGGGCGGCAAGATCGGCCCCGCGGTCAAGGGCGCCACGCTGATCGGCAGCGGCCCGGACGTGCTCACCCGGGTCGAGAAGGTCGGCAACGACATGGCGCTCGACCCCGGCGTCGGCACCTGTGGCAAGGACGGCCAGAGCGTGCCCGTGGGTGTCGGACAGCCGACGCTTCTGATCGGCAGCCTCACCGTCGGCGGCACCGAAGCTTAGGCGGTTCTACAATCACCGAGCGCTGGAAGAGGCCCTCACACGCGTCCCCGCGAATAAGGCGTGCAAAGCCCCGGAATCCGCCAGATAATTCAAAAAATTGAGTCGAATTTTCGTAAAGTTTTAGTAAAACTTTACTAGTATTACGTGTATAATTTACTTGCTCTTCATCTGTCTCCCGTACGATTACGCCAATTGGATTAACGCATATATTGCCGAATTAATTTCCGGCGGCAGTGGCCGCCAGTTGGGGCGGAATTTTCCGCCGAGAGGAAACGTATATGGTTGACTTGCCAAACGGCCCCTTAGGCGCCGCGACCCCAAGTGACAGCCGGGACACGCCGCCGGTGGTCGAACGCGTACGCGAGATACAGCCCTCCGACGAGCAATCCAGACCCCGTGATTCGGCAAGCGAGTCCGGCGAAAGGCGCGTCGAAACGCGCCGCGAGGACGTCAAGACGCGGGCGGTCGAGCGAGCAGAACCAGAGGCCGAGGCGCGGACACCGGCGGCACCGCGCCCGGCGGAACTCGCGCTCAAGGTCAACGAAAAGCGCCTCAACCGCCTTTCGGAACTTACCGATCTGCGCAACGCCGCGTCTGGAGTCAGCACCACCGCGACCGCGGTCGAACTGGCGGGCAAAGCCAACGACAAGGTGGCGGATCGGCTCGCCCAACTCGCCAAGATCGCCGATGACACGATCGAGGGCGAGAATCTCACCGACGAGACCCGCGCGGAAATTACCCGCGAGGCCAAGGCGATCGCTGGCGAGATCGACGAAATTGCGAGAAACACGAAGTTTGGCGAGCGCCCGCTGGTCGATGGCAGTGAGGACAGCTCTGGCTTCGGTTCGCTTGCGCCCGATGATTTGGGTGTGTCCGACTTCGATTTCTCGGATACCGAGGGCACGCTCGATGCGGCAAAAAATATTGAGATGGCGCGCTTGACGGTCAGGATAAATGACGAAGGGCTGCGCGACACGCGCCGCGCGCTCAAAGAGGTCATTTCGCAGATCTCCGAGGACGCCGGAGCGCTGCGCGGCGAGGGGCGTTCCGGCGATGCCGAGGCGCGCCGCTTCGAGGCCGATCAACTCGCGCAACAGATTCGCAGCCAGCCTGCCGTCGCAACGCTGGCCACGGCGAACGCCGCGCCGGTTGGCGTTCTGAGCATACTCGTAGGCAGCTAGTCGGCACGGAGGCATCCAAAGCAACGCAATATACTAACAACTCTAAGAGCCACTATCAGCGTACCGAACGGGGCCCAGGTAGGGCCCCGTTTCCGTTGCACCCGCGGGCCGGCCGGCGGCAAATCCGTTAGATCAACCGAACGACCTCTATGGTCTCGTCGCGCCCGCGCAGGCGATGGCCGCCGAGGGTCTCGCGCGCGAACTCGGCCCCGAGGCGCGCCGCGGTGGCGGCGCTGGCCAGCACCATGACGTCGGTCCCTAGGCCGTCCTCGCCGGCGACGATCTCCTTGCCAAGCTGTTCGAGACGCTGGCCGATATTCACCGTGTCGCCGATGATGGTGTAGTTGATGCGCCCCGGCGCGCCGATATTGCCGACGGTGACAGGGCCGCTGTGCAGACCGACGCGAACGCGCACCGGCTTTTCGTCGGCCTTCGCCCGCTTCGCGTTATCGGCCGCGACGGCGCCGACGATGGCGCGGGCGGCGCGGGCCGCGCGTTCCGCATGGTCGGGCTGGTCCTCGGGCGCGCCCCAGAAGGCCATGATGCCGTCCCCGATAAATTTGTCGACCGTACCGTCCTCGTCCTCGATACAGGCCGACAGCAACGCGAAGTGCCGATTTAGGAACGCCGCCACCTCGGACGCCGGCGAACCCTCGGACAGGCTGGTGAATCCGGCAATATCGGTGAACATCACCGTCACTTCGCGTTCGACCGAGGGCGGCAAGCTGGAATCGCCCCGGCCGATCAGCCGGCGCACCAGCTTCTTCGGCACGTAGGTCTCGAACCAGCGAAGCCCGCGCAGCATGGTGTTGAAGGCCTGGGCCTGGTCGTTCAGCTCGCGAAAAATGCTGCCCGGCAGCTCGGCGGTTTCCGATATCTCCAGTTTGCCGATGTGCGAGGCGGCGGCGGCCAACTCGACCACCGGGCGGGCGATGTGCCTGCCGAGCAGTACGGCGGCGGCGACCGCAACCAGCAGCATCGCGAGTCCGGCAATCGCCGCCCACGTCAGCCGCCGCATTTCGGTATTGACGTCGGCGGCGCGGAAATAGCTGCCGACCTGCCAGGTCCGCCCGCCATAGCCGGAGAGGTTGCGGTAAATGAAGATATACTGTTCGTTGAACAGCTCCAGCACATGGCCTTCGAGGTCGGTGCCCTCAATGATTTCCAGCGGGTAGCGTTCCTCGCGGCGCCAGATCGCGGTCAGCACGGGATCGCCAGACTCGGCCAGAGTCGGTAGTGGCTTGTCATGCGACAGGCCGGGCACGCCACTCTGAAGATTCGGATGCGCCAGTACGTGCTGGCGGTCGTAAAGGATATACACGTTGCTGCCGACCGATGAATCGAGCCCGGCGAGATAACCCGACAGCTCGCTCACGCTGACGGCGGCGACCAGCAAGCCCAGGAACCTGCCGTCGCGGCGCACCGGCTGGCGCAGATTGAGCATGGTTTGTTTCGGCAGATCGCGCCATAAGGGTTCGCCCCAGACGGGCTCCGAGGTCGTCCGCCCCACGCGCATGCCGGCCCGCACCCGCGCGTCGCCCCGGTAATCCTGGGTGAACATTTCCACCCCCGTCGGGGTGCGGGCGACCCCTACCACCTGGAACTCGGGATCGATGAGCAAGAGGGCGTTGATCTGCGGCGCGGCGGCCAACGCGCCGGTCAGCGTGTCGGCGAAGCGTTGGCGGTCCGCCGGATCGAGCTTGCCGCCGGCAATCAGCTGCTCGATATACACCACCTGATCGCGCGCCGGGTCGAGGTGGCTGCGTATCTGGCCGATGGTCGCCGTGACGATGAAACTCGCCTTGTCGCCCAGCAGGCTCATGGTGTTCTGGCTGGCGCTCCACAGGCCGAGGCCGAGCACCGCGAGGACGGCGATCAGCACCAGCGTGCTGATGCTGACGGCGAGCGTGATCGACAACGAGATGCCGCCGCGGCGCCGGATGAATCCGAGCCTGCCGATGTGTGAATTTTCCAGCGGCGAATTCATGACGACCGAGGGTATTGCGCCGGGCGCCGAATGGAAAGGGCGCCAATGGTCGCGGGCGGCGGATCAGTAAGCGTATTCGCTGAACATCGGATCGACGCTGCCGTTCCAGCGCGTACGATAGGCTTCGAGCATTTGCTCAGCCGGTGTGCGGCCGGATTGGGCGATTTCCATCAACGTATCGAGGAACGGCGCCTCGTCGGTGCCGGTGCCGTCCGGCCGCGCCCGGCGCGACAGCCCGTGGCGCGAAATTTCCAGTACCTCGAGCGCCAAGTCCCGTATGGTGCGGCTTCCGATCCTGGTCTTGAGCGCGGTCCTCGGCACCTCGCGCCGCAGCATGGCATGCTCTTCCGGCCCCCAGTCCTTGACCAGATCCCAGGCCGCGTCCAGCGCGCCGCCGTCATACATGAGCCCGACCCAGAGCGCCGGCAAGGCGCAGATAATTCGCCATGGCCCACCGTCGGCTCCGCGCAGCTCGAGGAACTGTTTCATCCTTACTTCGGGGAAAACAGTGGTGACGTGGTCGGCCCAATCCGTGATCGTCGCTACCTCGCCGGGCAGCGCCGGCAGCCGGCCGGCCATAAAGTCGCGGAAGGACTGCCCGGAAGCGTCGATGTATTTGCCACCGCGGTAAACGAAATACATCGGCACGTCGAGAATGTAGTCGACGTAGCGCTCGAAGCCCATGCCCTGTTCGAAAACGAACGGCAGGATGCCGGACCGGTCGGGGTCGGTATCGGTCCAGATGTGGCTGCGGAAGCTGAGAAAGCCGTTGGGCTTGCCCTCGCTGAAGGGCGAGCTGGCGAACAAGGCCGTGGCCACCGGTTGCAGGGCCAGCCCGACCCGGAATTTCTTGACCATGTCGGCTTCGTCGGCGAAGTCGAGATTGACCTGAACCGTGCAGGTCCGAAGCATCATGTCGAGGCCGAGCTTGCCCTGTTTCGGCATGTAGGCGCGCATGATCGCGTAGCGGCCCTTGGGCATCCAGGGAATGTCCTGGCGGCGCCATTTCGGCTGGAAACCGAAACCCGCGAGGCCGATCTCCAAATCCTTGCCCACCTTCCGCAGCTCGTCGAGATGTGTGTTCACCTCGTCGCAGGTCTGGTGGACGGTATCGAGCGGCGCGCCGGAGAGCTCGATCTGTCCGCCGGGCTCGAGGGTCACCGAAGCGCCTTCCCGCAGCAGCGCGATGATGTTGCCGGCCTCGACCACCGGCTCCCAGCCGAACTCCTGGAGCCGCGCGAGCACGGCGCCGATACCCTGCTCCCCTTCGTAGGGGAGCGGCGCCAGGTCGGAAAGCCGGTAGGCGAACTTCTCGTGTTCGGTGCCGATGCGCCAGGCCTCCGGCGGCTTGCACCCGCGCGCCAGATCCTCGATCAACTGGCGCTTGTCGGTGATCGGCGCCGCGGCCGGGCTGAGAGGAGCGGACATCTTTTTATCGACCAGCTTTCAATCTTGCGCCGTTGAAACGCCCCGCCCCCTTAGCGCCACGAGCCGGCGACCGCCTGCCAGCAGGCGAGCGCGGCGATCGCCGCGGTATCCGCCCGAAGCAGGCGCTGCCCAAGGCCGACGCGCGTAACAAACGGCAGTTTGCCGAGGGCGTCAAGCTCGTCGCGCGCATAGCCGCCCTCCGGCCCGATCATAACGGCCCAAGGCGCGTCCGGGGCGACCGCCGCGTCCGCCAGCGCCGCCGCGATGGGCCGGCCGCCGCCGCTCTCGTCGCAGAGCATGATCCGCCGCCCGTCGGGCCAGCCGGCGAGAAGCTCGGCGAAGGTCACGGCCGGACGCACCTCGGGCACGCTCAGGCGCCCCGACTGCTCCGCCGCCTCGACCGCGTTGGCGCGGAGCCGCGCGATGTTGACCCGGTCTACCACGGTATGCCGGGTGAGCACCGGCACGATCGCCGAAACGCCGAGCTCGGTCGCCTTTTCGGCGATGAAGGCCAGGCGCGCGCGCTTGATCGGCGCGAACACCAGCCACAGATCGGCTTCGTCCCGCTGCTCCCGGGTTCGCTCGATCGCGCTGAGCACTCCGCGCCGCTTGCCCAGCGCGTCGATGCGCGCGCGCCATTCGCCGTCGCCGCCGTTGAACAGCAGCGCCTCGTCGCCCGGGCCGCGCCGCATGACGTTCTTGGCATAGTGCGCCTGTTCGGGCGTCAGCGCGATCTCCGCGCCGGCGGCGAGGCTGGCTTCGACGTACAGCCGGATCGGCGGAAGTTCGCTCATGACGGTCCTTCGAGGTCGCTGGCCGAACGGTTGGCCCGAATTCATCCCGGGGATAAGGTACAGCATGACCGAGCCCGTCAAAACCTCACCCGGCGCCGGGAAGCCGCCGCATCGCGGCATGGTCGACGCGGCGAGCGACATCCCGGCCGACGGCTGGGTGGTGCGCCTGCTGCCGGGTGCCGTGCGGCCCTACGCGCGGCTGATGCGCCTCGACCGGCCGATCGGCGCCTGGCTGCTGCTGTTCCCGTGCTGGTGGGGCATCGCGTTGGGCTCGCTGGTGGCCGACCGGCGCATGTTCGGGCTGATGGCGTTGTTCGCCGTGGGGGCGGTGGTGATGCGCGGCGCGGGTTGCACCTGGAACGACATCACCGACCGCGAATTCGACGCGCAAGTCGCCCGCACCCGGTCGCGGCCCATTCCCTCGGGCGCCGTGAGCGCGCGCCAGGCCGCGATCTTTCTCGTCGCGTTGATGCTGGCGGGGCTGGCGATCCTGCTGCAATTCAACATGTTCACCATAGCGCTCGGCGTCGCCTCGCTGGCGCTGTTGTTCATCTACCCACTCCTGAAACGCTTTACCCACTGGCCGCAAATCGGCCTCGGCTTCGCCTTCAACTGGGGCGCGATCATGGGCTGGGCGGCGGTCAACGGGGCGCTCGACTGGCCGGCATTCGTGCTCTACCTCGCCGGCATTTGCTGGACGCTCGGCTACGACACGATCTACGCGCACCAGGACCGGGAGGACGACCCGCTGGCCGGCGTCAAGTCCACGGCGCTGGCGCTCGGCGGTGCTACGCGGCCCTTCCTGTTCGCCTTTTATGGCGGCACCACCGCGTTGATGTGGCTCGCCGGCGATTTGTGGGGCCTGACCTGGCCCTGGCATCTGGCGCTGGCCGCCGGCGCGCTGCAACTCGCCTGGCAGGCCTGGCGCGTCGATCTCGACGACCCGGTGGACTGTCTGCGCAAATTCAAGTCGAACCGGCTGTTCGGCTGGATCGTGCTGGCCGGGCTGGTCGCCGACCTGATGGCGGCGTGATGGGCGCGCCGGCTGCCGGGACCGCCGAGACCGGCGATTTCGTCCGCGTCAATACGGCGCTTGCGCCGCCGCCGCTGGTGCCGGAGATCAGGCTGCATACGGCCAACGAGTTGCTGCCGATCTGGGAGGCAAGCGAACGGACGCTGGCGGAACGGGGCGTGGCGCCGCCCTTCTGGGCCTTCGCCTGGGCCGGCGGGCAGGCGCTGGCGCGCTACATCCTCGACCAGCCGGAGACGGTGGCGGGCAAGTCCGTGCTCGACTTCGCCGCCGGCTCGGGCCTGGTCGCTATCGCCGCCGCGAGGGCGGGCGCCGCTTCTGTCGAGGCGGCCGAGATCGACCCGCACGCGGCGGCGGCCATCGGCCTGAACGCCGCCGCGAACGGCGTCGCGGTTGAAACTATCGCGGTGGATATCGTTGGCGAAATGGGGCGCTGGGACGTGGTACTGGCCGGCGACGTCTGCTACGAGCAGCCGATGGCCGACCGCGTGATCGCCTGGCTGCGCGACTTGGCTGGCGCCGGCGCGCTTGTGCTCCTGGGCGATCCCGGACGCAACTACCTGCCGAAATCGGGGCTCGAGCGGATCACCAGCTACGGCGTCAAGACGACGCGCGAGATCGAAGACACCGACGTCCGCAACACCAGCGTCTGGCGGGTCGTGCCCTGACCGGCCCGTTCCGCGGCTTACGCGTTGGCCGGGGCGGGCGAACCGGGCTCGGGGATAAACCGCGTCAGCAACGAGCCGACGATAAGGGCGGCAAGGAAGATCAGCGTTTCCTGCCGTCCGTAGGCCAGCGACGAGATCGCCGGGCCCGGGCAATAGCCCACGAGGCCCCAGCCGATTCCGAATATCGCGGAACCGCCGATGAGCCGCGTGTCGAACTCGGTCTTGGCCGGCAACGCGAAGGTTTCGGCCAGCAGCGGCCGGGCGCGTTTCAACGTCGGCAGGAAGGCCGGCACGGTGACGATCAGCCCGCCGCCCATGACGAAGGCGAGGGTGGGGTCCCAATCGCCGGCGAAATCGAGGAAGCCCAGGACCTTGGCCGGATCGACCATTCGGGAAATCGCGAGGCCGAGGCCGAACAGCAGGCCCGCGCCGAGGGCGGCGATCATCCGCATGGCCCTACCCTCCGACCACATGGCGGACGACGAAAACGGTGATCGCCGCCGTGATCATGAAGGTGACGGTGGCGCCGATCGACCGTTTCGACAGGCGCCCGATTCCGCAGATGCCGTGCCCGCTGGTGCAACCGCCGCCCAGCCGCGTGCCGAGGCCCACCAGCAGCCCGCCGGCGACCAGAACCGGCCAACCGCGGCCGCCGGCAAAATTGATCGACGCCGCCGGATCGATCGCGAACCGGTAAATCGCCACCCCGCCCACGAGGCCGGCCAGGAACAGCACCCGCCAGGAAGCGTCGGCGGCCCCGGATGGCGGCAAGAGACCGCCGAGGACGCCAGAAATCCCGGCGATCCTGCCGTTCAGAATCAAGAGAGCCCACGCGGCGAGACCGATCATGATCCCGCCGATCAACCCCGTGATCGGTGTGAAGTTTTCCATCGCTGTCCTCCTCGGCGCTGACCTTCTCGGCGCTGTCCGGCGCGGCCGAACGTCCGGTGGTCAGGGTACGATCGTCGTAATGTCGGGCCAGGCGAAGGCCAGGGCGTCGCCGGCCAGACGTTCCTCGCGGGCGCGCCGGGCCGCCGCGTCGGTTACGTTCTCGAGGATGAATGTATCCAGATCGCCGCTGCCCGCAAGGCGCGAATGCACCAGGGCCTGCGCCTCCGGCTGGCCGAGCGCCCGGTGCGGCCGTTCGCGCGCCGCGATTTCGGCAAGCCCCACCGGCGCCCCCTCGTGCGCCAGGCAACCGTCACGATAGATATAGGCGAACGCGAAATCGAGGCGGCCATCGCCCCAGGCGTCGCCGTCCGCCGCGCTTTCGAGCGACAGGTCGAGTCCGCCCAGCCGGACATAATCATACCTCTCGCCGCGCCCCTCGGTGGCGTGCATCAGTTCGAGCTGCGAATCGCTGAGCCAGGTAATCGACACTTCCACGCTGGTCCCGGCGACGTGCTGCAGCGTCGCGGCGATCGAGCCGTAACGCGTGATATGGGCGGCGTAGACCACGTCGAAATCGGCCAGCCAGGCGCGTTGTACCGGGATCGTCACAACTCCGTCCAGATGCCCGTATTTGCGGCGCAGCTGCTCGGGCGCGCGGTTCGAGCCGCAGGCGATGACCGGCGCGCGTCCATCCCTTGCGAGGGCGGCGAAATCGATTTCGCTCTCCGTCGCGGGATGCGCTTCGCCATCGCGATAGACGAAGGAGTGGCCAGGAATGTGGAAGGGATAGGCTTTGGCGTGGGCGATGCGTTCGGGCACCCGGTCAGGATCCGCTGCCGATCACAATGTTGCCGCCGCGCCGCCCACCGGCTCGAGCCGCTGAAACAAATTCTCGGCGTAGTGCCTTATGCCCATTTGCGCGGCCCCAGTCCGTTCCAATGCAAATCGCTGCCTTCCGATATTATTCGATACCGGGCGTTGCAGTTGTCCACCGTCGCCCAGGAGCGTTCCCGCCATTCCTTGACCGCGTCCCGATAACGCTCGAACGGCCCATACGATTCTTCGCGCCCGTTCTCGGCCAACTCGTCGAACGAAGTGCTGGCGTATTCGCCGCCGACAACCCAATATTGCATCGCCTCGATCCCCGCCAGGAATGGCCGCAGACAGGCCGGATTCGGCCTCGTCCGGCAGGGTATCGGGATCGTCGTTACCATCGGTTTAATATGGGCCGGGATCCGGCTCATACCATGGGATAGGAAGTTTTACTGTTGGCGTACGGAGGCGCGTGGGGCCGTGTATACTGCGCCCGGCGTTAACTTCGGATACTGAACCCCATGCCATACGCCTCGCTCCGCGAATTTATCGAGCGCCTCGAAGGCGAAGGACGGCTCGTGCGCGTCGGCGCGCCGGTTTCGCCAAAGCTGGAGATGACCGAGATCCAAACGCGGCTCCTGGCCGAGGGCGGGCCGGCGGTGCTGTTCGAGAACGTGCTGCGCGACGACGGCGCGCCCTACGGCATGCCCGTGCTGGCCAATTTGTTCGGCACCGTCGAGCGCGTCGCCTGGGGCATGGGGCGCGAACCGGATGAGCTGCGCGAGATCGGCGAGACGCTGGCCTTCCTGCGCCAGCCCGAGCCGCCCGGCGGCTGGCGCGAGGCGGTGG
>CBDVDY010000033.1:0-16734 GCA_965372875.1 uncultured Alphaproteobacteria bacterium
GGTTTTCAAGACCGGTGCCTTCAACCGCTCGGCCACCCATCCGTGCAACGAAACCAATGCGTTAGCGAACACGTGATATCAGCGGACCGCGAATTGGCACCCATTTGGCACGCGATGCAACTGGATTCAACCCCGCGTCGCCGTCCTGGCGCCGATTTCGACGCGGCTTCAATTCCGCGGGCAACGCCCCGCGCAACTCGCCTCTGCCAGGAAGTGTCAATTGGATATCCGATCTCGATATCCGGGTAGGACAACGCGCGGGACAAAGGCGGCGTGGGTTCAGGATGATCTTTCGGTGGCGCGGTTGCCGTGTCCGGCGAACGGGAGTTCGGGAGCGCATGTAGCGGTGGGGCCGGGGCGGTTGGAGGCGCCGGCGAGCGCCTTCGCGGTGCGCTTGAGCACGGCGTCGACCAGCGCGGGCGGCTCGTCGAGGACGCGCAGGAGCTGAACCATGCCGCCATGTTCGTCGCTCCGCCGCCCGAGCACGAGGACGAACTCCTCCCCATTTTCAGCGACGTCATTCATCTCCGCCAATGGCGGCAGCGCCCGCAGATCGCTCTTGGCCCGGTCCAGTTGATCGGGGCCGGTGCCACGCTCGGCGCGGCGGGCTGCGCGCTCTGCGGCGACGCAACCCTTTATCCCGCCGGGCTGGTTCTCGATGAAATTCCTTACTGTAATTTCGATCTGATGGTTGCGCTCGGCGTAGGCCAGGGCGGTGGCATATTCCGACAGGCGGGTCTTATCGTACTCCACCCCGAACACCAGCTTGACGATCGGCGTAAAGGGCGCGCGCGCCTGCTTCTTGATCCCCGACGCGGTCATCAGCCGGGCATAGCCGTCGGGATCCGACCGACAGGCGAAATAGAACCCGTAGGCCGCCTCCAGCGCCCCGTACAATGCATCCCGAGAGCGGGTTTCGGCGGCGTCGACCACGCGCGCCAAGGCCTGGCATTCGCCAAGGCTCTCGGCCAGGTCGATTGCCCGAGCCTCGGTAGCCGGAGCACCCCTTTCGGCCGGTCCGGCAACGCCCGGCATCGCCGCTCCATCTTCCGGGCCGCCCAGCGCAAGAGTTGTCTCGGACGACTTCTCCTTGCGGTTGATCGCGCCGACCACGCAATCGATCGTCTCGCCGTCGGAACTGAGCGGCAGAAGGATGCTGCGGTAGAGAACGTCGTCACCCGCGGCATCGATGTATTCGGCCTCGAAGGAGATTGGCGCCTTGTGGGCCAGGACTTGAAGATAATGGTCGGTGACCTGGGTCAAAAGCGTGTGACGCGGCACCTGTGAGACTGGCTTTTGCAGCATGTTCTGGCCACAATCCTCGGCAAGCACATCGCCGATATGGCGAAATACCGGGTCTATGTCGCCGTCGCTGAATTCCAGCAGGAACGAGTGGGGCCTGAGGCCCTCGACCACATCGAAATCGAAGTCCTGTACCGCCGGGTAGGGGCGCTCCCCCCTCAGAACCTGCCAATAGTCGAGAAACCGGATGTTGAGCCGCCGCTCCGCCGGGTTATTTGCCGAAGCCTCGGCCTGGAAGGTCCTTACCAGATTGGTCACGGCGCTCTTCCGTTGATAGTCGTCGGATCGCCGGCAACCATAAGACTTCCCCGTTAAGCGACGGTAAATTGGCGCCGCGCCGGCGCCGCTTCAAATCATCCGGATTTCGGCTGATTCCGTCAGCCGCGCCCGCCGTCATCTTCGCGGCTCGGAGGCGTCGCGGCGGCGCGCTGCGATGTCTGGTGGATCCACCAGTTGTGCTCGTTGAGGGAATAGATGGCTTGGTACGTGGTGACGCGTTCGGCCGGGAGAACGTAGGGCGACTGGTTGTCGAGAACAAGCGTCTCGGAACCGATGTCCACCAGCAACACGGCGTGGCCGATGCGTCGTGCACGGTCGTAGACGACCGTCATCCGCATGTTGTCTACCGGCACGCCCAGCGTTCGCAGCGAGACGTATTTGGCGATAACGTAGTCCTCGCAGTCACCGCCGCGCCGAAAAAGCTGACCAGCCGTGGCCCACAGGTCGGCGACACCGTAATTGCGTTGGTCGCTGACATACCGCGCGCGGTTGACATAGCGATTGACGGCCCGCAGCTGGGATTTGCGGTCCTTGCCGTCAATTTTCCTCAGGAACGCTCTCCATTCGGCGACCGGACACTTCGTCCAGTAATTCGACCGGCAGCTGGCCGCGTTATCGAGTTCCCGGTAGGTGCCATCAAGCGCCGAACGGACACTTGTAAACGCACTTATATCGTTTCTGCGCACCTGAACGCTGCCAAATACCCCCGGCACCGGTTCATTTGCCCGAATTGTCCCTATTTTGTCCGTTTTAGCGCCGCTCCGGCCCGTTTTCGCGACAGCTCCGCGAATCCGGAAATCGCGCGTGCTTTTGCCGGCCGCCGCTGAAACCCCTCGCGCTAAGGGCGCGAGCAAGTGCGCGGTAGCGGACGATTCGCCGACCCGCGGTACTGTTGTCGGGTCGAAACCATAATTAGCGCCGATCGGCCCTTGGGCACAGGCTGATACAAGGAGCGCCAAAACGGAAATCGAGGCACCGAGGTATCGGTTAGACCCAGCCCGGGCACGACGCATCGATAGGGGGAAAAGCGACATATTCCGGCGACCCTCGCCGAAATCGTCTAAAAAAATGTTAATTTGGCGGCGCTATCGGCGGCCTGCCGTCATGACGCCAGGCCGCCGCGGGGCAGGCTCGGGAGCCGGACGGCGCGATCGAATCGGATGAAAGAGCTAGCGTCGCTGTGCGATGAATACGCCGACAAGAATGACCGCCGTCGCGAAAACCAGCGCCGGCGTCATAGCCTCTCCCAGAAACAGCGCGCCCAGGGCCAACGTCGCGACCGGCTGGAAGAATTGCGCCAGGCCGACTCGGGCGACCCCACCGCGCGCCAGGGCCCAATACCAGGCAACATAGCCGAGAATGGTTGAGCCGATCGCAAGATAAACGACCGAGAGCGAGGCGCCGACCGTGATCCCGGACCACAAATTGTCGGGCGCGGTCAGCCATAGCGCGGGCGCCAGGACGGCACCGGCCACGGTGATGCCCCATAACGTCGTCGACCAGCTGCTGAAGGTGCGCGAAAGGCGGGCGCCGCCAACGTAGCCAAGCGAGGCGGCAAGCGCGCCAGCGGTCGTCAAGCCGTCGCCCAGGGCGATTTCGCCGGCGCCGCGGCCCTCGCTGTCGAATCCCACCGCGAACGCAACCACGAATACCTCGCCGGCCAAGGCGAGAGCGGCGCCAGCGAGCCAATGGGCGCTCGGCGCCTTGCGCTCGAAAATAGCCGCGAACAGGCCCGTATAGATCGGCAGAGCCGCGAGGATCAGCGCGGCATGCGAGGCACTGGTGTAGCGCAAACCAAGGGTGAACAGAATTGGAAAGGCGACAAATCCGCCAAAAGAGGAGGCGGCAAGAAGGGCGCAATCGTGTATCCCCCGCGGACCGCGCAGCCCGAGAGCCAAGACCAGCGGCCCCGTAACGATCGCGGCAAGCACCGTGCGCATCATGCCAAGGGATAAAGGGTCCAGTTCGCCGACGGCGAATTTGGTGACAACCGCCGTGCCGGCCCAGATCAGAACCGCCGCGCCGGCGGCGGCGGCGATGGCAGGGGTGTGCCCTCGGCCCGCGAATTTCGGTCGCCCCGCTGTGGTGCTCACGGGAGACTACTCATCGACAGCTGGATATTGGCGAGAATCGGGGCAAAAAAAGAATGATAGGGACAATTCGTACCTTGTATGCATACAATTCGAAACCAATTTAGCACATTGCCGGACTGCGGGAACAGCGGCAAGCGACGGAAATAGCCGACAAATCACAAAGCGGGGATTTACGCTATGGCCAATTGGCATCCGCATATCGGCGATCGGGCCGGACCGCGATATATCGCCATCGCGGACGCCTTGGCCAATGATATTGCCGGTGGCGTTCTGCACCCGGGTGATAGGCTCCCCACCCATCGCGATCTTGCCCAGCGGCTCGGCGTGAATGTCGGCACCGTGACGCGGGCCTATGGGGAAGCCGAGCGCCGCGGCCTGACTGGCGGCGAAGTCGGGCGCGGTACGTTTGTTCGGCCATTTCCATCCGTTCCGACGCCAAACGTCGATCGCGCATTCAGTATCGGCCGGCGGGCTCCCGGCGAGCTCATCGATCTGGCGGTCAACAAGCCCCTTTCCGGCCCCCACGCCCGGATTTTGGCGGCGACACTGGCGGAACTGGCGGCCCGCGCCGATCTCACCTCGGCGCTCTCCTACCAGCCCGACGCCGGGTCGCCGACCCACCGAGCCGCGGGCGCCGACTGGTTGTCGCGATTCGGGCTGCAAGCGCCGCCCAGTCAGGTGGTGGTCACCGCCGGTGGCCAGCATGCGCTTGCCGCCGCCCTTTCCACGCTGACAGGGCCCGGGGATACCGTGTTATGCGAAGCGCTGACCTATCCCGGCATCAAAGCCGTCGCCAATTTGCTGCGGCTCAAGCTCCAGGGCGTGCTGATGGACGAACAGGGGATACTGCCGGAATCACTGGAACTCGCCTGCTGGTCGAGCGGCGCCCGCGTGCTTTATTGCATGCCGACGCTGCAAAATCCGACCACGGCGGTCATGTCCGACGAGCGCCGCCGCGCCGTGCTCGATATCGCGGAACGCTACAAACTGAGCATCATCGAAGACGATGTTTGCGGCGTGCTGCATCCCGAAGCGCCACCGCGACTGGCCGCGTTGGCACCTTCCCGCTGCTTCTATTTAGCAAGTCTTTCCAAAGCATTGGCCCCGGGTCTTCGTGTGGGATATTTGATCGTACCCGAAGGCAAGGTCAAGCAAGTCGCCGGCGCGGTGCGGGCGACGACATGGATGGCCGCGCCGCTGATGGCGGAGATCGCCGCCACCTGGATCGGCGATGGTACAGCGGACCGTCTCCTCGAATGGCAACGCCGGCAGGCGGAGGAACGGAGAAACCTGGCCGCTGAGTGTCTCGACGGTTTCCGGTTGGTGACACAAACCTGCGGGCTGCACGCGTGGCTGCCTCTGCCCGAGCCTTGGCGCGCCGATGAGTTCGGCAACGAGGCCCGAGCCCAGGGGGTGGCGGTGACGCCGGCGGACATATTCGCCGCCGGACGGACGAACGCCCCCCAGGCTGTGCGGCTCGGTCTCGGTGCGACGGAGGATCCCGCGGACTTGCGTGCGGGCTTGGTGGTTTTAGCGACGTTGCTCGACGCGCCGCGAGAGCCGCGCCTGCCGATCGTATGAGGGGCGGCGTCGGCATTTCCGTTGGCACGAAGAGGCACCGGTAACATGGAATTATCGTTCGTGTTGTCCAAGCTGTTTTGGCTCGTATTGCAGCCCGGAAACGTGTTCATCGCGGTGCTGATCGCGTCGGTCGCCATGCTGTGGACGCGTTGGCGGCGGGCGGGCCGGCTTATCGTTTCGTTCCTTCTCGTCGCTGGACTGGCAATCGCAATTCTGCCGATCGGGATATGGCTGATTACGCCCCTGGAAGACAGATTCCCCGCCGCCGATCCGCCGGCGCGGGTGGACGGCATCATCGTTCTCGGCGGCGCGCTCAACCCGTCGATCTCGGACGCGCGCGGACAACCCGCGGTCAACGACAACACCGAGCGGCTGCTTGCCTTCGTCGAGCTGGCCCGCCGCTACCCCGAGGCACGCCTGGTCTTTACCGGTGGCTCGGCCAGTATTTTCCGGCCGGAACTCAAGGAAGCGGACGTCGCGCGTCAAGTCTTCCGCCAGGTCGGTCTCGACCTGGACCGGGTGGTTTTCGAGCGCGCCTCGCGCAACACCTATGAAAACGCCGTCTTGAGCCGCGATCTGGTGCGGCCGAAGCGCGACGAGGTGTGGCTTCTGATTACCTCGGCCCGCCACATGCCGCGGGCCTGGGGGGTCTTCGAGAAGGCCAATTGGCCAACGATTTCCTATCCCGTCGACTACACCACCAACGGCGGATACCATTTCGCGTTGGGGTTCAACTTCGGCGCCGGCCTGAATAGCCTGAGTTCTGGCCTGCGCGAATGGATCGGCCTGATGTATTACTACCTGACCGGTCGCATCGAAAATTCGTTCCCGGCGCCACCTCCCCGATGAGCAGCGCGACCAAAGGAGCATTGCTTCGGCGCGGGCACTGTGGCAGAAACCCCTCGCATGAGACTGGTCCAGGGAGCGGCAATGCCTGAGCGCTCGTCCCAACGCGGACGTCTCCCAAATTGCCTAATCATTGCCCTCGGTGTTCTCCTCGCGTCCGCGCCAAAAGCCACGGCAGCGGAGGAACTCGGCGCCTGGATCGAAGGCGTGCGGTCCGAGGGCGTGCGAATGGGCATCTCGTCCAGCACCATCGTTGCGGCGCTCAAGGGCTTCGCGCCGATCGCCAAGGTCATCGACAACGACCGGCATCAGCCCGAATTTACCATGACTTTTTCACAATATCTCGACCTCGTCGTCTCCGCCGGCCGGGTCGCGAAGGGACGCAAAAAACTGGCGGAGAATCGCAAGCTGCTCGCCGATGTCGCCGCGCAGTACCGCGTGCAACCCCGTTTTATCGTCGCCCTATGGGGAATCGAAACCGACTTCGGGCGCCTCACCGGCGGCTATAAGGTGATTCACGCGGTCGCCACGCTCGCCTACGACGGGCGCCGCGGTGCCTACTTCCGGCGCGAGCTGTTCGCGGCCCTGCGCATCCTCGACGAGGGCCATATCACACTCGCCAAGATGAAAGGGTCGTGGGCTGGCGCCATGGGGCAAAACCAGTTCATGCCTACAAGCTTTGCCAGCTTCGCCGTCGACTTCAACGGGGACGGAAGGCGCGACATCTGGTCCACGCGCGCCGACGTATTCGCGTCATCCGCCAATTACCTGAAAAAGTCCGGCTGGCGCGACGACCAGACCTGGGGCCGCCCCGTGACTCTGCCGGAGAACTTCGACGCCGGGCTCGGCGGCCTCGAAGTGCGTAAATCGATTGCCGCGTGGCAGGCGCTTGGCGTTCGCTCCGCCGCTGGCGGAGATCTGCCGACGCGTAATTTGACCGGTTCGGTGATTATACCGGACGGTGTCAAGGGCCCGGCCTTCCTTGTATACGAAAATTTCCGCGTGATCTTGAAATGGAACCGGTCAAACTACTTCGCGACCGCCGTCGGGCGGCTTGCGGATCGCATCGCCGCCCGATAAACTACCAAATGTGCCGGATCGGATTTTTGCGACCACTACATCTAGCCGAGACTTTGGAGCGCGCGTTGCGCGGATCATGATCAAGCCGCTTCACTGGATTGCTTGGATAACGGGTATTGGCGCGATGGCGGCGCTTGCCTCGTGTAGCACCCCTGGCCCCGGCGGCCCGTCCGGGGTCCCGGAATACAAGGTCGGCGCGCCGTATCGGATCGCCGGCACTTGGTACTATCCGGCCGAGGATTACTCCTATGACCGGACCGGCATCGCTTCCTGGTACGGCCCCAGCTTCCAGGGACGGCGGACCGCCAACGGAGAAATCTTCGACATGTCGAAAATGACCGCCGCGCACCGAACCCTGCCGTTGCCGAGCATCGTACAGGTGACGAATTTGGAGAACGGCCGGCAGGTCATCGTGCGGGTCAATGACCGTGGCCCGTTCGCCCGCGGAAGAATCATAGACTTGTCTCGAAAATCGGCGCGGCGCCTGGGGTTCGCGCGGCGTGGCACCGCCAAGGTGCGGGTGCGCGTCCTGGCCGAGGAAAGTTTGGCGCTGAAATTTGGCGCGCGCGGCGGCGACGGCGCCGGCGAGCGAAGGAGCACGACCGTTGCCGCCGCGCCCCGGATGGCGGTGAACGAGGTCGAGACGCTGACGCCGAAGATTTCCCGCGGGCTGCGGCAAGTGTCTGTCGGTTCCGACGCAACCTCGGTCACCGCGGCGCTTGAAGCCGCCCCGGTCACGATCGTCCCGGTGCGGCCGAGCAGTATTTTCGTTCAGGCCGGCGCGTTCGCCGACGCGGGCAACGCCACGCGCCTGCGTAACCGCTTGGCACCCATGGGGCCGACCCGTATCGACAAGGTCGTGGTCGCGGACCGAAAGTTTTTCCGCGTACGCGTGGGGCCGGTAGACAATGTCGAGGAGGGCGACAGGTTGCTTGCCGCCGTCGTCGGCGCCGGAATCGCCGGCGCGCGGCTGATTGTCGATTGAGGTATGGGCGGCTAGAAGTTACGGTCGGGCTGTCGATGTTCGTTGGCCGCATTCGCGCGCATCGGCGGCGCAACCGGAGCTACGAGACAACATCCGAGTTTCCAAACATGAAGCGACAGTTTCGCCTTTCCCGTACCATCCTCCCGATCCTCGCGATCTTCATTGGCATCTGGGGCCGGCCCGCCGACGCGTTGGAGACTCCGGCGCGCGAGGCGTTTCTGATCGATCTCGTGACCGGCGCGGTGCTCCTCGAAAAGAATGTCGATGAGTTGATTCCGCCGGCGTCGATGAGCAAACTGATGACGGTCTATATGGCTTTCGAGGAGTTGGCGGCTGGGCGTCTCAAGCTCGAGGACACCCTGCCGGTGAGCACCAAGGCTTGGCGCATGGGCGGCTCCAAGATGTTCGTGCTGGCCAACGACCGCGTATCGGTCGAGGATTTGCTTCGCGGCGTCGTCGTGCAATCGGGCAACGACGCGTGCGTCGTCCTGGCGGAGGGGCTTGCCGGCACCGAAGCGGAATTCGCGGAGCAAATGACGCAACGGGCCCGCGAACTGGGCCTCGCCAAAAGCACCTTCAAGAATTCGACCGGCTGGCCCGACCCCGAGCACCGCATGACCGTGCGCGAAATCGCGCGCCTCTCCCAGCTCATCATTGAGAAATTTCCGCAATATTATGGCTATTTCGCGGAAAAGAGCTTCCGCTACGCCAACATTACGCAACGAAATCGCAATCCGATTTTAGGCAAGACCGAGGGTGTCGACGGGCTCAAGACCGGCCACACCCAAGAGGCGGGATACGGGATCGCGGTCTCGGCCGAGCGCGAGGGCCGCAGGCTCGTCCTCGTGGTAACCGGAATGGATAGCGAAAAGCAACGCGCCGCCGAGAGCGCGCGGCTCATCGAGTGGGGATTCCGAGCCTTCTCCAACTATCGGCTGTTCAGCGCCGGCGAGCAAATCGAGGAGGCGGATGTGTGGATGGGCCGCGATAAGATCGTGCCCATCGTCATTCCCGAAGACCTGACGATTACCATGCAGCGGCGCTCGCGGCGCGGCATGAAGGTCACGCTCAAATACGCAAACCCCATCAAAGCCCCGGTCAATCAGGGAGATCGGATCGCCACGCTTCTGTTGACCGCTCCGGAAATGGAGGCGCGCGAAATTCCCCTGATCGCCGGCAAATCCGTTGCGCGCAAGGGATTCTTCGGACGCATTGGCGCCATGTTCTGGTATCTCATGACCGGCGAGCCTTGAGCCGGGGGCGGTTCATTTCCTTCGAGGGGGGCGAAGGCAGTGGTAAATCCACGCACGCGCGCATGCTCGTAGAAGGCCTGCGCGGCCTGGCGATCGATGTACTGGCGACCCGCGAGCCGGGCGGCACGCCGGGCGCCGAAGCGATCCGCGAACTTTTGGTGCGCGGCGACACCGGCCGCTGGGACGGTGTTACCGAAGCGCTGTTGCACTATGCGGCGCGGCGCGAGCATTTGACAAAGATGGTATGGCCGGCCCTGGAATCAGGGACCTGGGTGGTGTCCGATCGCTTCGCCGATTCGACTTTCGCCTATCAAGGATACGGATTCGGACTCGGGCAGACGGTGATCGAGAATTTGCACAATGTGGCGGTCGGTGATTTTTGGCCGGACCTGACTCTCATTCTCGATATTCCCGTCGACCAGGGGCTCGCACGGACGGCCGGCCGCGGATCCGGCGAAGACCGTTACGAACGGATGGGTTCCAAGGTGCATGAACGCATACGCGAGGGATTCCGGAAGATCGCGGCGCGCCACCCCGAACGCTGTGTAATGATCGATGCCTCCGGCGACGTTGATACCACCCAGGAGGCGGTGCGCGCGGCGGTGCGCGGCCGCTTCGACGTGGCGCTTCCGTGAGCGGCGACGAAGCGGCGCCGGTGGCGCCCCGGCAAAATCCCGATCTCGTCGGCCACCGGGAAGCGGAGACCGCGCTGCTTGCCGCGCTCGCATCGGGCCGCTTCGCTCACGCCTGGCTGATCGCCGGGCCGCGCGGCATCGGCAAGGCGACACTTGCCTACCGCTTTGCCCGTTTCGTGCTGTCGGGCGGCGCCGAGGCCAGAGCTGGCGGCGGCGATCTCTTCGGAGAAACGCCGGACTCCCTCCATGTCGACCCGGAAAGCGGCGTGTTCCGCCGCGTCGCCGCGGGGAGCCATGGGGATCTGCTGACGGTCGAGCGGACCGTAAACCCGAAATCCGACCGAATGCGTGACGAAATTGTCGTCGACGACGCACGCGCGACGGCGGGTTTCCTCCACCTCACACCGGCGGAGGGCGGTTGGCGGGTCGTCGTCATCGACAGCGCCGACGAGATGAACCGTCACGCCGCCAACGCGATCCTCAAGATTGTCGAAGAACCCCCGGCGCGGGCGCTGATCTTGATCGTCAGCCATACCCCTTCGCGGCTGTTACCGACGATCCGCTCGCGCTGCCGCAAGCTCGCGCTCAATCCGCTGCCGGCTCAAGAGATTGCCGATATCCTGGCGATACGTGCCCCGCGGATGGAGGAGGGGGAGCGCGCCTCGCTCGCGCGCCTCGCCGGCGGCAGCGCCGGGCGCGCCCTTGCCTTGGCGGAGGCCGGTGGGATCGAATTGTATGCGGAAATGAGCAAATTGCTGGCCACGCTCCCGAGCCTCGACGTGCCGGCTGTCCACGCGTTCGGCGACCGGCTCTCCCGGCGCGGCGCGGAGCCCGCCTACCAAGCGGTCACCGACCTCCTCGACTGGTGGATCGCCCGCCTGGTTCGGGCGGGGGCGGGCCTCGATATCCCCGGCCAGGAATCGACGGCCGAAACCGCGGGGGACGTGGTGCCCGGCGAGGGCTGGGCGGAATTGGCCGCGCGCCTGGCGCCGGAGCGCAATCTTGATCGCTGGGCCGAGCTGTGGGAAAAGACCACCGGCCTGATTCGACGGGCCGAAAGTGCCAGGCTCGATCGCAAACAAGTTCTGCTAAACGCATTTCTGGCTCTGGAATCCACCGCCCGCGCTTGATTGGCCGCCGTCGGCGCTTATCTTCGCGGGACCGACGCGCCACCTGCGGGACCTTACGATGACCGGGCCGGACAGCCACGAGAACGAACCTTTTTACCTGACGACGGCGATTTCCTACGTCAACGGACCGCCGCATCTTGGTCACGCCTACGAGGCGATCGCCTCCGACGTGCTGGCGCGCTTCATGCGTCTCGACGGACGCGACGTGAGATTCCTCACCGGCACCGACGAACATGGTCAAAAGGTCGAGAAGACCGCGCGTGAGGAGGGCAAGGATCCGAAAGCGTTTTGCGACGAAATTGCCGCCTTGTTCCAGGATATGACCGGCAAACTCGGTATCACGAACGACGATTTCATTCGCACGACGGAAGCCAGGCACATCCGTTCCTCGCAGGCGATCTGGCGCAAGCTCGAGGAGAATGGCGACATCTATCTCGGCGAATATGCCGGCTGGTATGCGGTGCGCGACGAGGCGTTCTTTACCGAGGGCGAATTGACCAAGGCGGAGGACGGGACCTGGCGCGCTCCCTCGGGCGCCGAAGTGGAATGGGTCGAGGAGCCCAGCTACTTTTTCCGCCTCTCCGCCTATCAGGACAAGCTGCTCGGCCTGTACGAGGCGAACCCCGGCTTCATCCAGCCGGATTTTCGCCGCAACGAAGTCGTCGCCTTCGTCCGCCGGGGTCTCAACGACCTTTCCGTGTCGCGCACCACGTTCCGCTGGGGCGTACCGGTGCCGGGCAACGACGACCACATCATGTATGTCTGGCTCGACGCGCTCACCAACTACATCACGGCGGTGGGGTACCCCGACGTCGATTCCGAGATGTTCAAACGCTACTGGCCGGCGAACGTCCATATCATCGGCAAGGATATCGTTCGATTTCACGCGGTCTATTGGCCGGCCTTCCTGATGTCGGCGGGCATCGAGTTGCCCAAGCGCGTGTTTGGACACGGTTTCCTCACCGTCGAGGGCGCCAAAATGTCCAAATCGCTCGGCAATGTCGTGACTCCGGACGACCTCGTGGACGAGTTCGGCCTCGACCAGACGCGCTATTTTCTGATGCGCGAGGTGCCGTTCGGCAACGACGGCTCGTTTTCCCGCGAATCCATGATCCAGCGCATCAACAGCGATCTTGCCAACGATCTCGGCAATCTGGCCCAGCGCGTGCTGTCCATGATCAACAAGAACTGTGATGCCAAGGTACCGGCGCCAGGGGACTTTGCCGAGGACGATCGGAGTCTGTTGGGCGACGCGCATAATCTCGTCGCCGCATCGCGCAAACACATGACGACGCAGGCCTTCCACGAGGCGCTCGAGGCGTTGTGGCGCGTGGTGCGCGACGCCAACGCCTATGTCGACCACCAGGCGCCCTGGAAGCTCCGCAAGACCGACCCCGCCCGCATGGCCACGGTGCTTTACGTGCTGGCCGAGGTGATCCGCCATTTGGCGCTGTTGATGCAGCCCGTGACGCCAGAATCCGCCGCGCGTATGCTCGACCAACTGGCGGTGCCGGAAGGCGCGCGCAACTTCTCCGACGCCGGGCCCGGAGGCGCGCTCGCGGCGGGAACGGCGCTACCCAAGCCCGAGGGTGTGTTCCCGCGCTTCGTCGAGGCCGAGGACAGCGCCGCCTGACGCCCGTCGACGGTGACGGCCAGGCGATATTCAGTAATCGGGAGAATGACGATGCCGATTCTCTGCTTGGACGATGTCCCCAAGGAGCCGTTTCCGGGCGGCGCCACCTACCAAACCATCGTTGGCGACGAATCAGGCTCGACGCCGGTCCGCGTCGGCCTCCAAATCTCGCCGCCCAGCTATTCGACCGGCACCCATTCGCACCCTTACATGGAGATCGTGTACGTCATCGAAGGCGAGGGCGAAGCCTGGATCGAAGGGCAGGGCGACGCCGTCGCCATCGCCCCCGGAACGACGCTGGTGCTGCCGCCGGGCGTCAAACACGGCTTCCGCGCCACCGGATCGGGGCCATTGAAGACCTATGGCGTGCACGCCTCGCCGGACCGCATCGTCGACTTCGAGCCGGGCGGCGAGGACTCCGCGTGATGCTGATCGACAGTCATTGCCATCTCGATTTTCCCGACTTCGCCGAGGATTTCGACGGCGTGCTGGCGCGCGCCGCCGCGGCCGATGTGCGCCTCATGGTGACCATATGCACGGGACTCTCGCGTTTCGACGCGGTGCGCACGATCGCCGAGCAGCACGGCAATATCTATTGCACCGTGGGCGTCCATCCGCACGAGGCCGGCGGGGAAGGGGTGGACGACCCCGCGGAGCTGATACGCCTCGCCAAGCACCACCGGGTCGTCGGCATCGGCGAGACCGGGCTCGATTATTTCTACGAACGCAGCCCTCGCGAGGCCCAGCGATCTTCGTTTCGCACCCACATTCACGCGGCCCGGGAGACCGGGCTGCCGATCATCGTGCACACCCGTGACGCGGACGACGACACCCTGGCGATATTGCGGGAAGAGTACCAGGACGGCCCCTTCAGCGGCCTCATCCATTGCTTTAGTACTTCACGTCAACTTGCTGAAAACGCAGTAGACATCGGTTTAAATATTTCGTTTTCGGGGATTGTTACGTTTAAAAAAGCGGACAATTTGCGCGCAATTGCGCGCGACCTGCCGCTCGATCGCATCCTGGTCGAAACGGACGCGCCCTATCTCTCGCCCATGCCCTACCGCGGCAAGCGCAACGAACCGGCCTTCGTCGCCCACACCGCCGCCTGTGTCGCCGAGGCGCGCGGCATGACCGCGGCAGCGCTGGCCCAGGCCACTACGGATAATTTCTTTCGCCTGTTTGCCCGGGCCGAACGGCCGTAATTTATGGCCGGCCCCCGTATCACCATACTCGGCTGCGGATCCTCGGGCGGGGTGCCGCTGATCGGTAATATCTGGGGGGCATGCGACCCGGAAAATCCGAGGAACCGGCGGACGCGCGTCTCGATATTGGTGGAGGAGGGGGGCACCAGGCTGCTGGTCGATACCTCGCCCGACATGCGCGCGCAATTGCTTGCCGCCGGTGTCGGAGAAATAGACGCCGTCCTCTACACCCACGACCACGCCGATCACACTCACGGAATCAACGAGTTGCGCATCATGTCGCTGATCGCCAAGCGACGCATGGACGTCTACGGGGATCGCGCTACCTTGCAGACACTCACCGACCGCTTCGATTACGCGTTCGAGGAACTGCCGGGCAGCGGTTACCGGCCGATCGCCGCGGCACATGAGATCGACGGCCGCTTTATGATCGGTGGAATCGACATCGTGCCCTTCGAACAGGATCACGGCGGGTTCACGACGCTTGGCTTTCGTTTCGGAGCGATCGGCTATTCGACCGACGTGGTGGCGCTGTCCGATGACGCCTTTGCGGCGTTGGCCGGAATCGATGTCTGGATCGTCGATTGCCTGCGTTACGAGCCGCACCCGACACACGCGCATTTGGATCTGGTGCTCGAATGGGTCGACCGTCTCAAGCCGCGGCGCACCGTGCTCACCCACATGATGCATCTGCTCGATTACGAGGAGCTCAAATCCAGATGCCCCGACGGCGTGGAACCCGCCTATGACGGCATGGTCATCGAAGCCTAGTCGGTAGCCTGCGCCGCCGGACGCGCCCGCGCCGAGGCTGAAAAGTAAATGCCAACAAAAATCAGGCTGACGCCGGCGATCTGAAACGCCCGGATCGTTTCGCCAAGAAAAAATACCGCCAGGAATGTACCGAAGACCGGCAACAGGTGCAGGAAGAATCCAGAAACGTTGGGGCCGACCATCGCCACCGCCTTGTTCCAGAACAGCATCGCGAGCACGGAGGCGAACGTGCCGATATACAGGAACACGCCGATCGATTGAGCGTCGAAGCGGACGTGCCGGCCCAACAGGTTTTCGCCGAGATACAACAACGAGAGCGGCGCCATGGCGAACAGGCCGATGACCCACAGCAACGCGGCGCCGCCAAGCTCCGCCGGTCTGTGCCGCAACAACGCCGAGTAGATAGCCCAAAGCGGTAGGGCGGCGACGATGATCAGGTCGCCGAGGTTGAGGCGCAGACCGAGCAGCAGACGCGGGTCGCCCTTCGTGATGATTGCCAGCGCCCCCAGGAACGAGACCGCCACGCCAAACCACTGGCGGCGGCTCATGCGCTCGCCCAGCATGATCCAGGATACGCAGATCATCGAGATCGGCGCCGTCGAGTTAAGCAGCATGCCGTTGATCGCGGTGGTGAATTGCAGACCGGCATAGACCAACGTCTGGAACAGCGCCGCGCCTGTCAGACCGAGCATGAAGAAATATGGCCAGCGCCCCGCGACGACATGCCATTTTCCGCGCATGCCCGGCCAGGCGAACGGCGTCAGCACCGCGACCGCGACCACCCAGCGCCAGAAATTGAGGCCAACCGGCGGCACGAATTCGTGGACCCCCCGGCCGATCACCCAGTTTCCAGCCCAAAACAGCATGCACATCGTCAGCAATGCGTACGGAAGCGCGCGCGCCAGCCGCCGGCCGACCGACTCCCGCACGCTGAGCGCATCCGCCCCACGTTCCGACATTTCCCGCTCCGGTTCAGAGAAGTTGCGGCGGCACTCTAATCCCCGCGATCACAAATAAATAGTGCGCGGGATTATCTGGCTGACGGGGAGGAAAGCGATGGAGCCGGGGATCGGAGCCTTTACCGGCCGGATTTGGGCATTCCGAATATACCGGCCATACGAGCCATAATTTCCCATAATATATATTATGCGCGCTTCGCCAGCTACGATCGCGTTTACGTTTCCTTAAACATCAACTACTTACGGTCGGCTCCTCGAGACAGGCTACCGCGTAGAGCGTGCAATGGATAGCCTGGCACTCTCAGGGAGCGATGCGACCATACTTGCCGACAACGCACTTGACGCCGGCGCGCTCCGCGCCATCGCGCGGACCCTGCGCCGCCAGGCGCAACGCTTCGACCGGCTGGCCGAACGCAAGGAGCGCGACGAGCGCCGTCACGCCGACGCCCTTACGATGATCGATGCCGCCTGGGATACCGGCGGCATGGTCGAGGGCTTGGTGAAGTCCGGCGCCGACCTGGCAGACGCCATCGCGGAGATCGCCCGACAGTCAAGCTTGCCGATGCCGACAATCGAGGCGCATTGGTGGCGGCTGGAAAAAGTACGGGAGAAACAGCGGCGGGCGAAACGCGACCTCGAAATCATCCGCCTGGCCGGTCGCGGCTGGACCGATGCGCGGATCGCGGTGAAGTATGAGCTCAACCCGTCCACCATCAACCGCATCGTCCAGCGGCAATATCGCGGTGCCGCGTAAGAGCGTAAATCGAGCCGAATTCCCGGGTCGGATCATACCAGGCCACCCCGCTTCGCGCTTCCTGGGGCTTCCCAGCGCGCAAGATTGTTGCGTCCCGCCCCTATTCCCCTTTTAGCCAGGCTACGGGGACCGGCGGCGCGTTTTAAGACTCGCTGGGAGGCGTTCCCCGTCGCCGGGACCCGACGTATACGCCGACGCCGAAGGCCGCCCAGGGCAGGACCAGGGAGA
>CBDVDY010000034.1:0-16660 GCA_965372875.1 uncultured Alphaproteobacteria bacterium
CCAGCAAGCCGGAGCCGCCGTCTCAGTGGTTCAATATGAACGAAATATGCTCTAGTGAATCAGCGTGCCGACGCCGCGGGCGGTGAAGATTTCCAGCAGCATGGTGTGCGGCACGCGGCCGTCGATGATGACCGCCGCTTCGACGCCGTTCTCGGCCGCCGCGATACAGGTTTCGAGCTTGGGGATCATGCCGCCCGTGACCGTGCCGTCGGCGATGCGCTCGCGCGCCTCCTCGATTGTCAAGTCGGGGATCAGCTCGCCGTCCTTGTCAAGCACGCCGACGACGTCGGTCAACAGGAACAGGCGCGTCGCCTTGATCGCGCCGGAGACCGCCCCGGCCACGGTATCGGCGTTGATGTTGTAGGTCTCGCCACGGGGGCCGACACCGATCGGCGCGATCACCGGAATGATGTCGGTGTCCATCAGGTTGGTCAGTAACCCTGGGTCGATTTCGGTGGGCTCGCCGACGAAGCCGAGATCGAGAATCTTCTCGATGTTCGAATCCGGGTCGGCCTTGCTGCGCCGCAGTTTGCGGGCCATGATCATGCCGCCGTCCTTGCCGGAAAGCCCGACCGCCTTGCCGCCGGCCGCGTTGATGGACTGCACCACCTGTTTGTTGATCGATCCGGACAACACCATTTCGACGATTTCGACCGAATCGCGGTCGGTCACGCGCAAGCCGTCCACGAATTCGCTCTTGATCGCGAGGCGTTCGAGCATCTTGCCGATCTGCGGTCCGCCGCCGTGCACGACGATCGGGTTGATGCCGCAATATTTGAGCAGCACGATGTCCTTGGCGAAATTCTCCGCCAACCGCGCGTCGCCCATCGCGTGGCCGCCATACTTGACCACGAAGCAGGCGCCGTAGTAGCGCCGCAGGTATGGCAGCGCCTCGGTCAGCGTCCGCGCCGTCCTCAGCCAATGCTTTGTTTCGGAAAATTTTTTCTCGCTCATGGGGCGGACTTTATCCGAAGCGTTCCGGGGGCGCCAGCGCCGCAAGCACGGCCCTGAACCCGGCGATGCCGTCGCCTTTCCTGGCGCTGGTGACGATGATTTCGGGATGGCACGCGGGGTGGGCGCGGAGCTCCTTCGCGAGCGTCTCGATGCGAGCCGCAAGCTCGTTCGCCGCGGTCTTGTCGGTTTTGGTCAGCACCACCTGGTAGGCGACCGCGTCCTGGTCCAGCAGCGCCATGATCTCGCGGTCGGAATCCTTGAGCCCGTGCCGGCCGTCGACCAGCAGGCACAGGCGGCGCAGGTTCGGCCGGCCCCGAAGATAGTCGTGGATCAGCCAGGTCCAGGATTCGATGCTGCTCTTTGACGCGCGCGCATAGCCGTAGCCGGGCAAATCGACCAGCATCAGCCGTTCGCCCAGCCGGAAAAAGTTGAGTTGCTGGGTGCGGCCCGGGGTGTGCGACGTGCGGGCCAGGGATTTGCGGCCGGTGAGCGCGTTCAGCAGGCTCGATTTGCCGACGTTCGAGCGGCCGGCGAAGGCGATCTCGTCGAGGTCGGGCGGCGGCAGGACGTCGGCGCTGGCTGCCCCGGCAACGAAAACGCACTCCTGCGCGAACAGCCAGCGGCCGTATTCCAGCGCCTCCGCTTCGCCGTTGCCGGCTTCGGCGGGCGCATCCACGTCGCCCGGGCCGGCCGGGCGCCCGGTCACGTTTTCGCCTGTGCGGATTTGGTGTCGAAGGCGCCGGCGCGTTTCATGATCAGCCATTGCTGGCCGATCGAAAGGACGTTGTTCCAGGCCCAATAGATGACCAGCCCCGAGGGGAAGCGCGCCAGCATGAAGGTGAAGATAATCGGCAGGAACATGAATATCTTGGCCTGTATCGGATCCGGCGGCGTCGGGTTCAGCTTCTGCTGCAGAAACATCGACAGGCCCATGATCAGCGGCCAGATGCCGATCAGCAAAAAGTCGGGTATGAATCCCTCGGGCGAGAACGGCAGGAGCCCGAACAGGTTCACGAAATTCGTCGGGTCGGGCACCGAAAGATCGCGGATCCACCAGAAGAACGGCGCGTGGCGCATCTCGATGGTGGCGAACAGAAGCTGGTACAGCGCGATGAACACCGGAATCTGGATCACCATCGGCAGGCAGCCCGAGGCCGGGTTGACCTTCTCCTTCTTGTAAAGCCCCATCATCTCCTGGTTGATGCGCGCCTTGTCGTCCTTGTAGCGCTCGCGGATCTTCAGCATCTCGGGCTGCAGCTTCTTCATCTTGCCCATTGACCGGTAGGATTTGTTGGCCAGCGGGAAGAACACGATCTTGATCATGAGCGTCATTATCAGAATCGAGACACCGAAATTGCCAACCCAGCCGTTCAGATAGTGAAGCAGCTCGAAGAGCGGTTTGGCGAGGAACCAGACCCAGCCGAAGTCGATCGCCAGATTGAATTTTTCGATGGCCAGGTTTTTCTCGTACGCCTCGAGGATGCCCAGCTCCTTGGCGCCGGCGAACAGGCGGCTGGTGACTTCGACCGTGCCGCCGGGCGCGACCGACTGGGCGCTTCCGAGGAAATCCGTCTGGTACTTCTCGCCTTCCGCCTTGTAGAAGAAGCGGGCCGTCATCTTGCTCTTCTGGCCGGGCACCAGGGCGACCAGCCAGTAATGATCGCCGAAGCCGATCCAACCGCCGATACTTTCCGTCTGGATAACGTTGATGCCGAGGCGCGGATCCTCGGCCGCGTCGCTGACCTCGTCGTAGGTGTAGTCCTCGAACAGCGACGGCGTGTCGGCCGATTCGCGAAAAACGCCCAACGGGCCTTCGTGCAGGATGGTGAACTCGCTGGTTTCGGGCAGGCCGTAGCGCGAGATCAGGCCGTAGGGCAATACCGTCGTCGCCGCCGCGCCGGTATTCTCGATCCGCTGGGTAATCGTGAACATATAGTTTTCGTCGATGGCGTAGCGGCGAAAGAATCTGAGGCCCTGGCCATTGTCCCAGGACAGCGTCACCGGATTATCGGGGCGAAGCGTTTTGGTGTCCGCGCGCCAAACCGTATCGCGGCCCGGCATGGCCAGCCGTCGTCCGGCCCCCTGCACCCATCCGAAATCCGCCCAATAGGCGCCCTTGTCCGTGCCGGGCGACAACAGGTCGACGTCGGCGCTGGCCGGATCGACGGCGGTGCGGTAACCGACCAGGGTCAAATCGTCGATCGCGCCGCCGGCGAGCGCGATCGAGCCGGTAAGGCGCGGCGTCTCGATGCGGACACGCTTGGAATGGGCGAGCAACGCGTCCCGGCCCATCGGATCGGTGGCTGTTCCCGGTGCTGCCGGCAGGTCGGTCCCCGGCACGGCCGGCCGCGGCGCGTCCGAAGATTGCGCCCGCCCGCTGGGGACCGGCGCGCCGCCGGGCGCGGCGGGAGTGGCCGTTTGCCCGGCCGGTTCTTCGGGCGGCGGCGGCGGAAACAGAAATTGAAAACCGACGATGATCGCGATGGACAGACCGATCGCGAGGAACAGATTGCGTTGATCGTTCATCCGCGTCTCTTTCCGCGGCGCAATCCGTCTCGGCGGTCAGGCATGACGTCCAGCCTGCCGCCGCGTCTCGGTGGATTCGGGCACGGGGTCGTAACCGCTGCCGCCCCAGGGATGGCAGCGCAGAACGCGACGGGTGGCGAGCCACGATCCGCGCACGGCGCCGCATCGCGAGACCGCTTCGTGCGCGTATTCAGAGCAGGACGGCGCGAAGCGGCAGCCCGGCCCGATGATCGGGGAAAGGAACCACTGGTAACCGCGGATCGCGCCACGGAGAAGAAGAGCCAGCGGATTCACGGCGCCGGCTCCAGCGCGCCGCCGCGGGCAACTCCGCCGCAGCCAACTCTGCTGCGATAAGCGTTGACGTGGCGCAGCGCGGATTCGAGGTCATCGACCAGCTTGTCGAACGGACGGGTCAGCGTTCCGGCGCGGGCGATCACCACGTAATCGTGATCCGGCGCGGCGTGCTCGGGCATGACCCGATCGACGACCGCGCGCAAGCGCCGGCGCGCCCGGTTACGGGCGACCGCCGATCCCACCTTGCGGCTGGCGGTGAATCCCACCCGCAATTGTGGCGTTGCCTCGTGCAATTCGTTCTCCCTTGGGCTGGCGCCGGCCTGCCGTCGCGCCTGCAGGACCAAACCGGGGGCGGCCCATTTGCGCCGAGTCTTGGCGACGAGCAGGAATTCCCCGCGCTGTTTCAGGCGCCCGACGTCCGCGCGCATGGATCAGGCTGAAAGGCGTTTGCGGCCCTTTTTGCGGCGCCTGGCCAGAATCCTGCGACCGCCCACGGTCGACATCCGGGACCGAAATCCATGGCGTCGCTTGCGCACCAGGACGCTTGGCTGGTAGGTGCGTTTCACGGTTGAACTCCAATGAAGGGCTGTAGCTGTTCGCGGCCCGCTGTATAAGGTCTGGGGCGGCGGAAGTCAATGCGACTGACAGCGCCCGGATTCAGGTCCCCAGCTCTTTGAAATTCCAGGCTTTTCCGGCTCACGGGAAATTGACTGGCGGCACGGCCGGCCGGCCCAATATGGAGCGGACCGCGCCGCCTCCTTCGCATCGGTAGAGGATTCGGCGGCGCGGTTTTCGGCGGACCATAACGTACGGAATAGACAGACGAAATCCGATCCCGCCAACCGCCGGATTGTCAGATGCCAGCCATCGAGCCTTTTCACGTGGGCAGGGCGTATTTAGAATGCTAGACATTTGCAACGATGCGAAGGACTTGACCGTTCCCACCATGCTTGACGAATCTGCCCGCCAAGGGGAGACACGGCGTTCACCCCTTCGATTCCTGCCTATCGCCATCCTGGTCGCCGGACTGGCCATATATTTCGCGCTTGGGATCGATCACACTTGGTGGTTCGAAACCCTTGGCACCCACCGCGAGGATATCATCGGCTGGGTCGCCGGCAATCGGGAGCTGGCGGCTCTGATGTTCGTGCTTGGCTACATCGCCATGGTCGCGTTTTCGATGCCCGGCGCGACATTTGCGACGATGTTTGGCGGCTTCCTGTTTGGCACCGCGCCGTCGGTCGTTTTCGTGGTGATTGGCGCGACGATAGGTGCCGCCATCCTGTTTATGGCGGCGCGCACGGCTTTCGCCGACGCACTGCATGCCAAGTTGCATGCCAAGGCCCGCCCGAGCCTGGAGCGGATGGAGCAGGGATTTCGCAGCAACGCCCTCAGCTATCTTCTGTTCCTGCGGCTGGTGCCGATCTTTCCCTTCTTCCTGGTCAATCTGGTGCCGGCGTTCCTCGGCGTCTCGCTCCGGACCTATGTGATCGGTACCTTCCTTGGCATCATTCCGGGCACGATCCTTTATGCCAGGTTGGGCGGCGGTATCGGCGAGCTTTTGGACGCGGGCCAAATGCCGGATCTGAACATCGTTCTCGAATCGCGCTTCCTGCTGCCGCTGCTGGCGTTCGGCGTATTGGCGTTGGTGCCCGTCTTTTACAAGGCGATCAAATCGCGTAAATCCTAGGGTGTGTACTCATTAATGGTCGGATCCTGGCGCTTGGTTCCCAGGCGCTATGCGTGACAGCGCAATCCAGACGTGGGGAGCACGTCGAATGGCTGAACATCTGACTGTCGACATCTGTGTCATCGGCGCCGGGTCGGGCGGCCTGACGGTCGCCGCCGGGGCCTCGCAGATGGGCGCTTCGGTCGTGCTGATCGAACGCGGCAAGATGGGCGGCGATTGCCTTAACTACGGGTGCGTCCCTTCCAAGGCCCTGATCGCCGCCGCCGAGGCGGCGGAATCCGCCCGGCGCGCCGGCCGCTTCGGGGTCGACGCCGGCAGGATACGGATCGATCCGGCCCGGGTGCACGACCACGTGCACGGCGTCATCGCCGCCATCGCGCCCAACGATTCGGTGGCCCGGTTCGAGGGACTTGGGGTCAACGTCATCCAGGCCGAGGCGCGGTTTATCGGCCCGCGGGAAGTCGCCGCCGGCGATACCCGCGTTCGCGCCCGGCGGTTTGTCGTCGCCACGGGCTCTTCGCCGATGGTGCCGTCGATTCCAGGGCTCGACGGCACGCCGTATTTCACCAACGAGACGATCTTCGACAACAGGGATGCGATCGGCCATCTGATCGTCATCGGCGGTGGACCGATCGGCGTCGAGCTGGCGCAGGCGCATCGCCGGCTCGGCGCCGAGGTAACGGTGATCGAAATGGCGCGTATTCTGCCGAAGGACGATGCCGAACTGGTCGACATCGTGCGCCGCCGGCTCATGCGCGAGGGCGTGACGCTGCGCGAGGGTGTCGCCGTCGAGCGCGTTGAGCCGACCCGCAAGGGCGTCGCCGTGACGGTTGGCGGCGGCGCGGACGGCGCGGCTCGGATCGAGGGCAGCCATCTGCTCGTCGCCACAGGTCGCCGCCCCAATATCGGCGCGCTCGACCTCGACGCCGCCGGAATCGCCCATTCCCCCAGGGGTATCGAGGTCGATCGGCGGCTGCGCACCAGCAACCGGCGCATTTATGCCATGGGCGACGTCGCCGGCGCGTACCAGTTCACCCACGTTGCCGGATATCACGCCGGCGTGGTTCTCAAGAACGCGCTGTTTCGCTTGCCGGCCGGGGTCAGCGAAGCCGTGGTCCCATGGGTCACCTACTGCCGCCCCGAGCTCGCCAGCGTGGGTCTTTCCGAAACCGGGGCGCGGGAACGCCACGGCCGTATTTCGATTCTGCGCTGGCCTTACGCCGAAAACGACAGGGCCCAGGCCGAGCGCGAAACCGAGGGGTTGATCAAAATCGTCGCGTCGCGAAAAGGCCGCGTTCTCGGCGTCTCGATCGTGGGCGCCCGGGCCGGGGACCTGATCCAACTCTGGGTGCTGGTACTGGCCAAGCGCATGAAGGTCGGCGACGTTGCCCAGATGATCACCCCCTATCCGAATTTTGGCGAGGTCAGCAAGCGCGCCGCGGGCAGTCATTTCACCGCAAAACTATTCAGCGAAAAAACCAGGAAGATTGTACGGTTAATAGCGAAATTTGGCTGAAATCAGCGAATTTTCGGACCGTACCCACCGAATTCGTTCACGGAAAATTGAGAAGCATTTGATTGGAGGATGTGGCTAAGTCTTCCCTGATCGATAGGTGACGACGAAATTGCGCCGGTTGTCGGCGAATGCGACTTCGGCGTGGGGCCGACCGGTTCGGCCAGGACCCAATTTAGGAGGCATTAATGTTGAAGAGAAAGACGATTGCTGCGATCAGCGTTGCCGCGCTTGCGGCTACTACCATTGCGCTGCCGGCCGCGGCCGCCGGTTCAGCGGATACGCCGATCCAGCTCGCCGCTTGTAAGCCTTGCTCGGCCAAGAAGGGCTGCAACCCGTGCTCGGCCAAGAAGGGCTGCAACCCGTGCTCGGCAAAGAAGGGCTGTAGCCCTTGCGCCGCCAAGAAGGGCTGCAATCCCTGCAAGGCGAAGTAACCAGCGGATCATACCGCACACAAGCTTTGTGACTGTCATGCGCGGCGCCGCCCCAAATTTCCGGGCGCGCCGCGTTTTTCTTGCCTAGAGCTTTTTCCGGCCCGGCGCCCAGGGTCCGCCACTGGTATACCGTGACCCGGTATATCGGGTAATATCCTCCCATGCTGGAGCAGAAACCGCGACTGCCATCGATCCTACGAAGCCTGTCGGCGCGCCTCCTGGTGCTGACGATTTTCTTCGTCATGCTCTCGGAGGTGTTGATCTACGCGCCGTCGATCGGGCGCTACCGCAAGGTGTATCTGGAGGAGCGGCTGGCCGACGCCCATCTCGCCACACTCGCGCTCGAAGCGACGCCGGACCAGAACGTCGGCGAGGATCTCAAGGCCGAGTTGCTCGATCATGCGCGCGCCTACGGCGTGGTTACGAACCGGGACGGCGTGCACAAGCTGGTGCTGCTGCGCGACATGCCGCCCGCGGTCGACCTCGTGATCGACCTTCGGCGCGCGACGTTCATGGGCTACATTTTCGATGCCTTTTCGGTCCTGGCGCAAAGCGAAAATAGGATACTGCGGGTGATCGGCGTGTCGCCGAAGGATTCGCGCGTGCTGATGGAAGTGGTGCTCGACGAAGCGCCGATGCGGCTGGAGATGTATGACTATTCGCAGCGTATCCTGATGCTGTCGATCATTATTTCGCTGGTTACCGCGACGCTCGTTTATCTGAGCCTGCTATGGCTCATGGTGCGCCCGATGCGGCAAATCACCGAGAACATGATGGCGTTCAGCGAGAATCCGGAAACCGCCGCGTCGATCATCGTGCCGAGCCGGCGCAGCGACGAAATCGGCTTCGCCCAGCGCCAGCTTTATCAAATGCAGACGGGGCTGCGCTCGGCGCTTCGGCACAAGGCGCGGCTGGCCGCGCTGGGCACCGCCGTGACCAAAATCAATCACGATTTGCGCAACATCCTGTCGACCGCGCAGCTGATCTCGGACCGCCTGGCGGGAATCGACGACCCCGAAGTCAAGAGGGTGACCCCGCCACTCGTCAAGGCGATCGATCGCGCGGTGATGCTGTGTTCCCAGACTCTCGATTTCGCGCGCGCGGATTCGGTCGATCCCCAGCCCCAGCGGGTGCTGCTCGGCACGATGATCGACGACGCCCGGGCGGCGCTGCCACGGGGTGCCGACGCGCCCCCGCTGGTCGTGGACAACAATGTGGCGGGCGACCTGGAGGTCGAAGCCGACCGTGACCAGCTTTACCGCGTGCTCTCCAATTTAGCCACCAACGCGGCCGAGGCCGGCGCTACGCGCCTCCTGATTTCCGCCGAGCGGCGCGGCGACAGGATTTATGTCGACTTCGCCGACGACGGCCCCGGTGTTCCGGACAAAGCCCGTGAGAGCTTGTTCCAGCCGTTCGCGGGATCGGCGCGCAGCGGCGGCACCGGCTTGGGACTCGCCATAGCAAGGGAAATTATGCGGGCGCATGGTGGCGACGTCCGGCTGCTGAATAGCTCGCCGGAGGGAACGACGTTCCAACTCGAGCTGCCCGCCTTTTAAAGCCCTAAGTAGGTTGCGTACAACTATTAGTAAGCGACGGTCCGGCCAGGAATTTCCACGTCGCAGCCTCGTTTTTTCGCCAACCGGCGCGGTATCGCGGCATTTCCGCATACAATGGTATGCAGCTTCCTAAGTATTGCGGGCGAGCCGCTTGTGCTACTTTTGTGTAAGTGCAACAGCCGTATGAGCCATCTATATATGGCCCAAGGTGCCGGGTCGGTTAATATCGTGCTTAATGGTCGCGCCTGTCTTCGGCTGACGGCACCGTCGGGATCGGGGGCGAGCGGCATTTGGCGGCGCTGCGGACGGGGCGATGGCGGCCCCGCCGCGAATAATTACGGTGGCGGGACGGTATGACCGAAAGACGCGCCGACGACGAGCTGGACGAATTTCGCCGTCGTCTGCTGGAGACGCATTCGGGCGATGAGGGTTTGCGCGATATCTTGGACGGGCTTCCGGATTTCGTCTGCTGCTACCTTCCCGATACGACGATTACATTTTTGAACGCCGCCTATGCCAGGCGCCTGGGCGGAAAAACCGAGGATCTGATCGGCAGAAAGTTTTTGGATTTTCTGTCGACGGACGAGGCATCCCGTGTCGAATGCTATCTCGATTCCTTTTCTCCCCGGAATCCCGTGCAAAATTTCCGCGGCGAAATCGAAATCGCCGACGGCGTGATCCGGGAGTTCGAATGGGTTGCCCACGCGGAATACGATGAGCATGGAACGATTGCGGGTTTCCGCGCCACCGGCCGGGACATGACCAGGCAACGGCAGGCGGAAGAGGGCCTCAGGCAGAGCGAAGAGCGTTTCCGGCAACTGGCCGAGAACATCCAGGAAGTGTTCTGGTTGACCGACCCGCGCGACCAGACAGTCATCTATGTCAGTCCTGGGTACGAAAACCTTTGGGGACGAAGCCGGGAGGAGCTTTACAAAAACAACAGGGCATTCGTCGACGCGGTTCATCCCGAGGATCGCGATCGGGTACTGGCTGCGGTGGCGGAGCACGAGGAAAAAGGGTTCGACGAGGAATACCGGATCGTGCGGCCGGACGGGTCGATCCGCTGGATCTGGGATCGCGGATTTCTGGTGCGCGACGCGGACGGTAACGTTCAGCGCGTGGCCGGCATCGCCCAGGACATAACCGAACGTACCTTGTCCGAAGCCGCGCTCCGTGAAAGCGAGGCCCGGTTTCGCGCGCAGTTCAAAAACATGCCCATCCCCACCTATTGCTGGCGGCAAACGGACGACGATTTCGTCCTGATCGACCACAATGACGCCGCGATGACCTTCACCGCCGGGCGCATCGGCGATTACATGGGCGTCCGCGCCAGCGATTTTTTTGTGCGCCAGCCCGAGCAGGTCGAGTGGATGAGGGAAGCCTTCACCGGCAATAAGCCCATCACCCACGAAATCGACTACACGATGCAGACCACCGGCGAACAAAAATTCCTGGCCGTGACCATGGTCCGCGTGCCGCCCGATCTGCTGATGGTTCACACCGCCGACATCACCGAACGCCGGCGGACCGAACAAGCCCTGCACTTGACCCAATTCGCCGTCGACCGCGCCGCCGATTCCATTTTCTGGATTGATTCCGAGGGCGGCTTCCGGTTCGTCAACGACACCGCCTGCCGCAATCTGGGTTACAGCCGCGAGGAACTTTTGTCGATGAAGGTCATGGACATCATCGCCGGCGATGGCGCGGCACGGTGGCGCGAGACTTGGAGCATGATCAAGGAAAAGGGCGCCCGCACGCATGAATCCGCGCACCGCACCAAGGATGGACGGGTATACGAGGTGGAAGTGTCCGCCAACCATGTCCGGTTCGGCGGAGAGGAATTCAGTTGCTCGTTCGCGCGCGACATCACCGAACGCAAACAGCAAGAGGAGCGTTTGCGCCAGGTGCAGAAGATGGACGCGGTCGGCCAACTCACCGGCGGCGTGGCGCATGAATTCAACAACCTCCTGGCCGTAATCATGGGTAACCTCGATTTTCTCGCGGCCGAACTCGATCCCGGGAGCAAGCAGGCGCGGCACGCCAAGCACGCGCTGGACGCCGCCGAACGCGGCGCCGCGCTGACCCAGCGTCTCTTGTCATTCTCGCGCCAGCAGCCTCTCAATCCCGAATCGGTGGACCTCAATGCGCTGGTCGAGCGCATGGCGGAGCTGCTTCGCCCGGCCCTGAGCGCCACGATCGAGATAGAAAACAATCTGGCGCCGGATTTATTGCCGGTACAAATAGACGCGGCGCAGCTCGAGGCCGTCGTCCTGACGCTCGCGGTCAACGCGCAGGACGCCATGCCCGATGGCGGCACCCTGACGATGGAGACCTCCAACATCGTCATCGGCGAGGACGCAGTGCCCGCCGAGACGGAGTTGACGCCCGGACCGTACGTCTGGTTGACGGTTCGCGACACCGGACACGGCATGCAACCCGATGTTTTGGCGCGCGCCGTGGACCCGTTCTTCACCACCAAGGAGGTCGGCAAGGGTACCGGGCTGGGCCTCAGCATGGCGCACGGCTTCGTCATGCAGTCGGGTGGTCACTTCGAAATCGAAAGCGCCGTCGGCCGCGGCACGGTTCTCCGAATGCTGCTGCCCCGCGCGCACGTGGCCCCGGCGGCCGGCGAGCGCGAAGAGAGACAGGCGGCGGAGCACCGCGGCCGCGGCGAAACCATCCTGGTGGTGGAAGACGACCACGGCGTCCGCGAAATGGTGGTCGAACTGATTTCCAGCCTGGGCTACGAGACGGTCGAAGCGAGCGACGGCGAATCCGCGCTCGGCATCCTGCGAAGCACGCCGGGAATCGATTTGCTGTTCACCGACGTAGTGCTGCCCTGTGGCATGAGCGGCGTCGAGGTCGCCGCGCGGGCGCGGCGCTGGCGCCCGGACCTCAAGGTCCTTTTCACCACCGGCTACAACAAATCCGTCGCCGGCGGCGCGGGACCCGGCGCCGGCGCCGAAGTGATCGACAAACCCTACCGCAAGGCGGCGCTGGCGCGGAAGATTGCCGGCGCCTTGCGGGCGTGATCGCCTCCGCCGCCGGCGAGCGTTACCGTCCCGAGCCCCTGTGGGCGGTGCCGGCAAACGCGACGCGCGTCCGGTGTATCGAGCCGTGCCGCGGTTGCCCGGCGGCAAGCAGGAACATACTTGAATCAGCAAGTTCTTTCGGGGGCGGGCGATGCAAAAGGCAAAAGCGCGCCGTATCCGCCATATCCGTGAGGATTGGCGGTACGGGTCGCCGGAGTTGGTCGATGTGATCCGATTCATGAACACAAATACGGTTCGACGCGGGAGTGGGCGAATCTCGGCTCGGGGCCACGGAATCGAGCGTGTCGGATGATCCAGTCGGCGATTCCCGGCGGTGGGCCAAGGGACCCGGCCACGGGGCTCGGATTTGGCGGTGACGGCCGCACGGGAATTCGGCTGATCCTGCTCTATACGCTGGTTGCCGCCGCTATGTTTGCCTTCGACCTGTTGCTGCCGCTGGGCGTCGCCGCCGGGCTGCCCTATGTCGCGCTGGTGCTGCTCGGGCTGTGGTCGCCCGTGCCCACGACAATCCCCGTCCTCGCCGCGATCGGCACCGTGCTTACGGTGATCGGCTATGCCTACTCGCCCGAAGGCGGAATACACTGGATGGTTCTGGCCAACCGGGGTCTTGCGATCGCGGCGATCTGGGTCGCCGCGTTCTTGGCGTTCAGGCATTCCGGGGTGCTCGGCGAGTTGCGCGAGAGCGAGGCGCGGCTCAAGACGCAGTTCAATAACATTCCTATTCCGACTTTTGCTTGGCGGTCCATCGGCGGCGACTTCGAATTGGTCGATTTCAATGCCGCGGTCGTCGAATTGGCGGAAGGGAAAGTCGAGGGGTTGATAGGCGCGCGCTCCAACGAGTTTTATCTGGCCAACCCGGAGATACGACAGCACATGGCCCGCGCCCTGGCGGAAAAAAGCATCCTGAATTTCGAGAGCGAGTACCAATTGAAATCGACGGGCGAGACGAGGGATTTCATTTTTACGGCGGCCTTCGCGCCGCCCGATCTGGTCCTGCTGCACGCCGAGGATATCAGCGAAAGAAAACACCAGGAGGAGCGGCTGCGCCAAGCGCAAAAGATGGAGGCGGTCGGCCAATTGACCGGCGGCGTCGCCCACGAATTCAACAACCTGCTGGCCGTCGTCATCGGCAATCTCGAGCTTATTTCCGAGGGCGGCGACGACGACAAGAAATTCCGCCGTCGCGTTTCCAACGCGCTCCTCGCCGCCGACCGCGGCGCCGGGTTGACGCAACGGCTGCTCTCGTTTTCGCGTCAACAGCCGCTGGCGCCGCGTTCCACCGACGTCAACGCGCTGATTGCCGGGCTGCGGGATCTCCTGCGGCCGGTGCTGGGGGAAGGTGTGGAGGTCGAGACGGTCCTGCCCGCCGGCGCCTGGTTGGCCATGGTCGACCCCGCGCAGCTGGAGTCCACGCTGCTCAGCCTCGCCGTCAACGCGCGCGACGCCATGCCGGATGGTGGCCGGCTGACGATTTCAACCGCGAACGTGGAGCTTGACGACGGCGCGCCGGCCGTCATCGAGGGCGAAATCGCGGCCGGGCCCTACGTCATGATCACGGTTGCCGATACCGGCCAGGGCATGCCGGAGGATGTCGTCGAGCGGGCCTACGACCCGTTCTTCACCACCAAGGAAGTGGGGCAGGGCACGGGCTTGGGGCTCAGCATGGTGCATGGATTTATCAAGCAGTCCGGCGGCCATATCGAAATCGCGAGCATCCCGGACGGAGGCACGACGATCACGCTTTATCTGCCGGGCGCCGGGGAGGGGCCGGCGACCAGCGACGAAGCACAGCGGATCGCGCCCGAGCTTCTTGGCCATGGCGAGACCATCCTCGTGGTCGAGGACGATCCGGCGGTCCGGCGCATCGCGGTCGAGATGTTGGGCGATCTGGGCTACACCTCGGTCGAGGCGGAGAACTACGACTCGGCGCTGTCGGTCCTCGACGCGACTCCGTCGGTGGCCCTGCTTTTCACCGACGTCATATTGCCGGGGGGCAGAAACGGGTTCGACATCGCCCGCGAAGCGCGCCAGCGCCGGCCTGATATCAAGGTCCTGTTCGCCACCGGTTACAGCGAGGAAGCGGTGGCTCGCACCGCCGCTACTAGCGGCGGCGCCGGCGCGATAGAGCTGATATTCAAGCCCTATCGAAAGGAGGAGCTGGCACGCCGCCTGGCGGAACAGCTCGACGTCTAAGCCGCCCGAGGCCCGCCCAAAATGCCGATCTTCGCCGTCCGCCGCCGCCCGCCGATTTGTTGCGTTGCAACATAAATTTGGCTAGACTGAACGCCGCCGTCACTGGGCGGGAAATCCCGCATGGGAGGACGATCATGAGCAAAGCCACCAGGACCACCCGGATCACGGTTCCGGACATCCGTGCCCGCAAGGGCGGAGAACCCATCGTTTGCCTGACCTCGATCTCGACCCAGACCTCCAAGCTGCTCGACCCGCATTGCGACCTGCTGCTGGTCGGCGACTCGCTGGGCATGGTCTTCTACGGCATGGACAGCACCGTGGGAGTCACCCTCGAGATGATGATCGCCCACGGCGCGGCGGTGACGCGCGGCAGCAACAAGGCCTGCATTATTGTCGATCTGCCGTTCGGCTCGTATCAGGAATCGCCGCAACAGGCTTTTCGCACCGCCGCGCGCGTTCTGGCGGAAACCCGTTGTTCGGGCATCAAACTCGAGGGCGGCATCGAAATGGCCGAGACCATCGCCTTCCTTACCGGCCGCGGCATTCCGGTGTTCGGCCATATCGGCCTGACGCCGCAATATCACAACAGCATCGGCGGCTTCCGGGCGCAGGGCAAATCCGACGCCGATGCCGCCCGGGTCCTGGCGGACGCCGAAGCGGTGGCCGAGGCCGGCGCCTTCGCCGTCGTGGTCGAGGCGACCATGGAACCGCTCGCCCGCGAGATCACCAAGCGCGTGCCGATTCCGACCATCGGCATCGGCGCCTCGCCCGAATGCGATGGACAGATCCTGGTGACCGAGGACGTGATCGGTCTGTTCTCGGACTTCACGCCGAGATTCGTCAAGCGTTACGCCGACGTGGGTGCCGTGATCGGCGATGCCGTGGCCGCATACGCGGCCGACGTTCGCGCCCGGCGCTTCCCGGCCAGCGAACATTGCTTTGGCGTCGCCGCCGGAACCGGGGCCGGCGGCAAGAAGGATTCCGAAAAGAAACGGGCCTAGGCACTAGCGAATCGAGACCGCCGATGCCGGTCATCGATCGCCGACGATGAACGGGACGCCGCCTTCCCTCGACGTCGTCCGCACCATCGCCGATCTCCGGGCGCGGGTCGCGGGCTGGCGCGCCGCCGGCGCGTCCGTCGGACTGGTGCCGACCATGGGCGCCATTCACGACGGGCATCTGGCGCTGGCCGGCGCGGCGCGCGCGGAGTGCGGCCGCGTGGTCGCCAGCCTGTTCGTCAACCCCACCCAGTTCGGCGCCAACGAGGACCTTGGCGATTATCCCCGGCGCGAGGCCGATGATGCCGCGGCGCTGGCGCGGGCCGGCGTGGACCTTCTGTTTGCGCCGTCGGTCGGGGAGATGTACCCGGACGGCTTCGCGACTACGGTGACGGTCTCGGGGCTGGCGGACGGGCTGTGCGGTCCGCACCGTCCCGGCCATTTTGCCGGTGTCGCCACCGTGGTCTCCAAGCTGCTCGCGCAATGCCTGCCCGACCGCGCCTATTTCGGCGAAAAGGATTACCAGCAGCTCCGGGTGATCGCGCGCATGGCGCGCGACCTCGATCTACCGGTCGAAATCAGGGGGGTGCCGATCGTGCGCGAGGCGGACGGCCTGGCGCTCTCCTCGCGCAACGCCTACCTCTCGCCGGCCGAGCGCGAAATCGCGGCAAACCTGAACCGGGTGATCCGCTCGGTCGCCGCTGCCGTGGCCGGCGGCGGCCCCTGCGCGGACGAGACCGCGCGCGCCGCCGAAGCACTTGCGGCCGCCGGGTTCGATGCGGTGGATTACGTGGCGGTCTGCGACGCGGAGACGCTGGCGCCGTTCGCGCACATAGAGCCGGGAGCAGCGGCACGCGTTTTCGCCGCCGCCCGCATCGGCCAGACGCGCCTGATCGACAACGTGCCCGTTGGCTGACGGCGTTTGACCTAAATCAAGGCAATTTTCCACCGCGCCTCTAGACTAGGCACCGTTACAGAACGCACTGTCGAGGTGGAAATCAGGCCGCGAACGAGGCCGCCTGAACGACGGTTGCCGGGGCGCGCCAGCAACATTCCGCATCGTTTGCCCGAGCATCGTAATCGTCGTCGGATACGAACAAGAAGCTGTCGTGTTCGTCTCACCTGAACCTCTCAAACGGGCACAGTCATGAATCCACTATTCCAAGTCATTACTCTCGCGGCCGCAGTGGCGGGCGCGACTACTCACGCGATCGCAGGCGTCACGGTATACGTGCCTTTGGGTAGCGCCGGCGAGGTCCTGGTGGTGGACGCCGACAAGGATCGGATCGTAGGCACCATCCCCGGGCTCCCCGACGTGCACGGCCTGGCGGGCACCGCCGACGGCAAGGTCTTGGTGGCGGGCAGCTACGCAGAGACCACACCCGGTGAAGCGGCGGCACCCCCGAAGCCCGCGGGCATGTCCGAGGCGGAGCACCGCGCCCACCACGC